>DATCEN010000391.1:0-2813 GCA_036510015.1 Aestuariivirga sp. | reverse complement strand
CCCAGCACGTTGCAAAACAGAATGAACAGGAACAGCGTGAGCACAAATGGAAAATAGGTCTTGGCATTTTCGTGCAAAACTTCATGAGTCAAATTATCGACCACGCCATAAATGTTTTCAGCAAGTGATTGCACGCGCGTTGGCACAAGCTTTGTGGGTGCAAGCAAGAATAGCAGGGTGGCACAAGCAACGGCGATCAAAGCCCATAAAGCCGAATTCGTGAATGAGAACGCACCAAGATCAACATATTTATCAATAGCGAACTGACTAATCGGATCAATGATTGGTTCAGCGTCTACCGCACCTACTAATTCAACTATTGCCACTATCAATCCTCATCATCATCTTTGACTGAAGGTGCAATCGGCATACCCTCACCCATAACTTCTTTGGCTTGCTTTGTATTTGACAAGCGCATCACATTTAACACACCCGCAGCCAAGCCCACTGGCATGAGGCCAATCATGATCCAAGGCGTGGTGCCTAAATAACGGTCAAGATAATAACCCCCAAACATGCAAACCGCCACTCCGACGAAAAGCTCGGAGACGATCCGCAATGCCAAACCTGCTGCAGAGCTTTCGGTTGTATCCACCTTCGGTGAACCGGATTGCGCTGCAACTGATTCATCGAGCCGCTTTTCAAAGTTCTGGATGCGATCGTCAACTGGCGTTTTGCCGGGTTTTTTCATCATCGATTCCAAAACAATAAACGGCAGAAATCGTTTTTGATGCCCCGCCAAATTCGGGCGCACCATAGTTTCGCACTTACACAGTGTCAAGGCTTTGAAATTCGACATAACTAATTGATATTATTGATTATAATCTGAGCGGGTGGCGCCGCGTCGAAAAGTCCGCCAAATCTTGTGGAGCGGCATAATTAGTTCGGCCAGCGCTGCGTTAAATCTAACTCAATCCCTCAGTTCTCGTCCATCTTCAAGGCAGCGATAAAGGCTTCCTGTGGAATTTCCACTTTGCCGAATTGCCGCATCTTTTTCTTGCCTTCCTTCTGCTTGTCGAGAAGTTTGCGTTTGCGCGAAATGTCGCCGCCATAACATTTGGCGGTCACATCTTTGCGCATCGCGGAGATGGTTTCACGCGCCACGATCTTACCGCCGATGGCCGCTTGAATGGGAACTTGGAACATGTGGCGCGGAATAAGATCTTTCAACTTTTCACACATGCCACGGCCACGCGCCTCAGCACGGCTGCGATGCACAATCATGGAAAGCGCATCGACGGGTTCAGCGTTCACCAACACGGTCATCTTCACCAGATCGGCTTCTTTATAGTCGATCATTTTGTAGTCAAACGAGGCGTAACCAGAAGATACCGATTTCAAGCGGTCGTAAAAATCGAACACAACCTCGTTGAGTGGCAATTCGTAAACCACCATGGCGCGCGCGCCGGCATAGGTGAGGGTTTTCTGACGGCCACGGCGATCTTCGCAAAGTTTGAGAACCGACCCTAGATATTCATCAGGCACAAGAATCTGCGCCTCAATCCACGGCTCTTCCATATTTAAAATGAGAGTGACATCCGGCATGTCCGCCGGATTGTGCATCATGATTTGTGTGCCATCGCGCATGTTGAGTTTGTAAATAACCGATGGTGCTGTGGTGATGAGATCGACATTAAATTCACGCTCAATGCGCTCACGGATAATTTCGAGATGGAGGAGACCCAAGAAGCCACAACGGAAACCAAAGCCTAACGCGGCGGAGGTTTCCATCTCATAAGAGAAACTTGCGTCGTTCAAGCGCAGCTTTCCCATGGCATCGCGCAGGTCTTCAAAGTCGGCGGCGTCCACCGGAAAGAAGCCAGCGAACACCACTGATTGCGCTTCGCGAAAACCGGGAAGTGCTGCATCGCAAGGGTTCTGTGCATCGGTTATTGTGTCACCCACGCGCGTGTCGGCCACTTCCTTAATCTGGCCAGTGATGAAGCCAATCTCGCCGGGGCCTAGGCTTTCAACAATTTCCTTTTTGGGGCGCGATACGCCGACACGGTCAAGCACATAGCCACCGCCAGTGCCCATCATTTTAATCTTCATGCCTTTTTTTAGTTCGCCATCAATCACGCGGGCCAGAACCACAACGCCGAGATAGGGATCATACCAAGAGTCCACCAACAGCGCCTTCAGCGGCTTGTTGATGTCGCCCTTGGGTGCGGGCAAAACAGTGACGATGGCTTCCAAAACTTCAGGCACACCCAAGCCAGACTTGGCGGAAATCGGAATAGCGCCTGAGGCATCAATTCCGATTACATCCTCAATTTGTTGACGAATGCGCTCTGGCTCTGCGGCAGGCAAATCCACCTTATTGAGCACAGGCAGAATTTCGAGATTGTTGTTGATGGCCTGATAAACATTAGCCAAAGTTTGGGCTTCAACGCCTTGGCTTGCGTCCACCACGAGAAGTGCGCCTTCACATGCGGCAAGCGAGCGCGAGACTTCATAAGCAAAGTCCACATGGCCAGGGGTGTCGATCAAGTTCAACACATAAGTCTTGCCATCTTTGGCTTTGTAATTCAGGCGCACGGTGTTGGCTTTGATGGTGATGCCACGCTCACGCTCCAGATCCATCGTGTCCATGATCTGATCCACCATCTCGCGATCAGTCACGGCCCCACACAGCTGGATGATGCGGTCAGCCAGTGTGGATTTGCCGTGGTCAATATGCGCGATGATGGAGAAATTGCGGATGAGGGAAATGTCAGTCATTTGCGGCGGTGTATGGCGGGGGCGGGGGCTAAGGTCAAGGTTTACGCATTGCCTAATCATGGCTCCCAATTTATCCTCCCCCTTCACGGGGG
>DATCEN010000390.1:0-8866 GCA_036510015.1 Aestuariivirga sp. | reverse complement strand
ACAAAGATGCAGATTTGGAAATGGCTAAGGCCATCGTGCTCAACTCCAAAATGCGCCGCACAGGTGTGTGTGGTTCAGCCGAAACTATTTTAATCGACAAAGCGGCGGCGCAGTATCTCAAACCCATCATCCTCACACTGATTGATGCAGGCTGCGAGGTGCGCGGCGATACCCAAGCGCAAAAAGCTGATGCACAAGTCAAACCCGCCTACGAGCAAGACTGGTCAACCGAATATCTTGACGCCATTGTTACTTTGGGCGTTGTGGATGGTGTTGATGGTGCGATAGCCCACATCGCCAAATATGGCTCTCAACACACGGATTCAATCGTCACGCAGAACCAAACGACGGCGGAAAAATTTCTGACCGAAGTGGATTCGGCCATTGTGCTACACAACGCTTCAACCCAATTTGCTGATGGTGGAGAATTTGGCTTTGGCGCCGAGATCGGTATTGCCACCGGCAAGTTGCACGCCAGAGGCCCAGTTGGCGTGGAACAACTCACCACCTTCAAATATCAAATTCGCGGCCAGGGCCAGATCAGGCCCTTATGATAAAGCTGCCACCCCACGGCCCACATCAGCGTATTGGCCTTTTTGGTGGTTCGTTTAACCCCGCCCACCTGGGCCACAGGCAAGTGGCCCTGTTTGCCTTGAAACACTTAAAACTTGATTGGATCTGGTGGCTGGTATCTCCACAAAATCCACTCAAAAATCCAAATGAGACGCGCGACTACACCAAGCGGCTGGCCCTAACGCGCAAATTGGCACGCCACCCGCGCTTCATTGTAACGGATTTGGAAAAGCAAATCGGCAGTACTTATACGGCCCAAACCATCAAGGCCTTGAAGAAATTCTCCCATGCCCACTTCGTCTGGATTATGGGCGCAGACAGTTTTGCGTCATTTCATCACTGGCATGATTGGGTGGGGATCACCAAGCGTATGCCCTTTGCTGTGCTGGCCAGACCCGGCTATTCAATCAAAGCACTGGACAGCAAGGCCGCAATCCGCTTTCGAGATAAGCGACTTGCCATGGCAAGGCCTATCGCACTTGCTGGAAAGAAAGCGCCAAGGTGGGTTTTCATTTCTATGCCACTGCGTAAAGAAAGTTCGACAGCCATTCGCGCCACCCGAAAATTCGTTTAACCTCCACGACAAATTTGATAAATTGAGTCGATTTCAAAAAGGAACAGTGCCCTGAGCAAGAAACCCGTAAAGGCCAAGAAGGCCAAACCATCCAAGCGTAAAACGCCAGTGAAGGTTGCCGCCAAAAAGAAATCTCCTGCCAAAAAGAAAGCTGCCCCTAAAAAGGCGGTGAAGAAATTGGCGAAGAAGGCTGTTAAAAAGCCTTCAGCGAAAAAGCTTGCCGCAAAAAAACCTGTCAAAAAACTTGCCAAGAAATCAGCGCCCAAAAAATTAACGTCCAAAAAATTAACGGCCAAGACGGCGAAGAAGATCGCCAAAAAGCCGGCCAAAAAGATTGCCAAAAAAGCGGCCAAAAAAGTAATCGAGAAACCGATCAAAAAAGTTTCCAAAAAAGTTGCGGTTAAAGTTACACGCAAAAAACCAGCGCCGCGCAAACCGGTGGTTGCTATGGCCGCTCCCAAGCCCGAATATCATTTTGAAGGGCCAGCAGCAGAACAGGTTAAATTGATCTTGGCAGCCCTTGATGACGCCAAAGCTGAAAACACCATTGCCATCAGCATCGCGGGCAGATCGGCCATGGCCGATGCGATGATCATCACCACAGGTCGGGTAAACCGCCATGTCTCCGCCATTGCCGATCAGCTTCACGTCAAGTTGAAAACCAATGGTTATAAAAACATTCGCATGGAAGGCCACGAAACAGGCGATTGGTGCTTGGTGGATACGGGTGATGTCATTATCCACATCTTCCGGCCCGAAGTGCGAAGCTTCTATAATCTGGAAAAGCTCTGGTCGGCAGACGCCCCTAAAGAGCACGCTTAATGTGCGACTGGCGATAGCCGCCATTGGCAAACTAAAGCACGGCCCAGAAAAACTTCTGGCGGAGGATTATGCTGCCCGCATTCCTCTGCTGGGTAAAAAGGCTGGCATCACCGCGCTCAAAATTAATGATTGGTCAGAAAGCCAAAGGCCAGACGCCACCCAGCGCATGACAGAAGAACACGCTCAGCTTTGGTCAGCTGTTCCGCAAGGTGCATTTGTGATTGCGTTGGATGAGCGTGGAAAAGCCGAAACTTCTACAGTTTTCGCCACCAAACTCGGCAAGCTGGCAGAACAAGCCCAATCAGATGTGGTGTTTGTGCTCGGTGGGCCAGATGGCCATGCGCCAGAAACACGCAGCCGCGCACATGAGCTTTTAGCTTTTGGTCCGATGACCTGGCCACACCGCCTGGCGCGCATCATGCTGCTGGAACAAATTTACCGTTCAGTTACCATTCTGGTTAATCATCCTTACCACAGAGTATAAATACTGGGCATGATTTGGACACTTTGCCCATCTAATTCCAAGGGCAATGTTTAACGTGAACCGGTTGTTGATCTTCGCTTTGTGTCTGGGCCTTGTGCCCGGCGGCCTGTTTGCAGCCACGCCTGAGGAAACTGAGGCCAGTCTCACTTCGTTGCGTGACACATTGGCTAAATCCAATGCCAAGGTTTCTGAAATCACTGCCGCCTTGGCTGAAGCCTTAAAGGCACAAACCGAACTTTCAACCAAACTCGTCAGTGTTGGCCAAAATATCGCGGATCAAAAAGCCGCCATCGCCGCCTCCGATGTCAAAATCGCCACCTTACAAATCCGTAGCCTGCAAATGCAGAGCGATCTCTCAGCCAAGCAAGATGAGCTCTCCTCCTTGCTGTCTGGTCTGATGCATTTGAAAGCCAATCCGCCACCAGCCATTGTGGTGGCACCATCCGATGCGCTTTCGGCCGTGCGTGGTGCCATGGTGTTTAATGCGGTGGTGCCAGAAGTTGAAGCACGCCGCCAAGACCTGAAAGCAAAACTTGATGAGCTTCAATCCCTACGTGAAGCAACCTCAAATGAAAAGCAAAAACAACAAGATAGCGTTGCAAGTTTGGCCGAAAGTGAACAGGAGTTGAAAGCCCTGCAGGATGATAAACACAAGTTTGCTGAAGCCGCTGGTCGTGATCTTGCCGCAGAAAAACTGAACGCAGAAACTTTGGCCGCCAAGGCTGGCAACATGGAACAGCTGCTGGCGGCGTTGCGTAAAGCTAAAGAAGATGATGATAGGCGCAAAAGCGTCGAGGCCAAGGCCGCCGCTGATGCCGCCGCAAAGGCAGAGGCCGATCGACTTGAGGCTTTGCGCGGACCACTTAAACCTTTGGCCTCTCTCAAAGGCCAACTCGTCTATCCGGTGGCGGGCGCTGTCATTAAAAACTTTGGTGATCAGACCAGCCTTGGCACGAAGCTTGAGGGACTGGCGCTTGCCACGGCTCCTCAAGCGATTGTGAATGCGCCAGTGGACGGAAAGGTTGAATTTGCCGGCAGTTTCCGCTCCTATGGGCAACTCTTGATTTTGGATGCCGGAGGAGGTTATTTGGTGCTCTTGGCAGGCATGAATAAAATATCAGCTGACATCGGTCAAAGTGTGAGGATCGGGGAGCCCTTGGGTGTGATGGGCGAAGGACCCTCAACAATTTCACTTTTGGGTGATGTCGCCGCAAGCAAAAATCCGATTTTTTATGTAGAATTCCGTAAAGACAATGCGCCAGTTGATTCTACCCCTTGGTGGGACAACGGCAAAAGAGAGGCTATGCAATGAAATTATCTCCGAAATTTAAAGGTATCAGCCTGTTGGCTGCAGGTGCAGTCGGCGGTTGGGCAATCGCCCACGCAGCAGGGCTGGCCACAGCGGCAAATGGCAACGCCGATAGTTACCGCCTTGGTAACTTGTTTGGCGAAGTCTATGAGCGTGTAAAATCGGATTATGTTGAAAAGCCTGATGAACAAAAGATGATTGAGGCCGCCATCAACGGCATGCTCACATCGCTTGATCCGCATTCTAGCTATATGAATGCCAAAGACTTTGCCGACATGAATATCAAAACCAAGGGCGAGTTTGGTGGGCTTGGCATTGAAGTCACCATGGACGGCGGTGTGATCAAGGTGGTGTCGCCTTATGATGATACACCGGCCAAAAAAGCCGGTCTGATGGCTAACGATTTGATCGTCAAAATTGATGGTAAAGAAGTGCAAGGCACATTGCTCAATGATGACGTGGATAAAATGCGTGGGGCCGTGGGCACACCCATCACCCTAACCATTGTGCGCGGCAAGCAAGATCCTTTTGATGTGAAACTGGTGCGCGATGTCATCAAAATTCAATCCGTGAAATATAACAAAGAAGGCGATGACATCGGTTATATCCGTATCTCTTCTTTCAGCGAACAATCTGACACCGGCTTGCAAAAGGCTATTGCCTCTTTGGACAAAGATATGGACGGCAAAGAAAAGGGCTTCATTCTCGATTTGCGTAATGATCCAGGCGGATTGTTACAACAATCCATTGCTGTGTCGAATGCCTTCCTTGAACGTGGCGAAGTTGTTTCAACGCGTGGCCGTAAGCCCGATCAGGTGGAGCGTTACACTGCAACACCGGGTGGCCAACTCACCTCAAAGCCGTTGGTGGTTTTGATCAATGGCGGTTCTGCTTCAGCCTCTGAAATTGTCGCTGGCGCATTGCAAGATCAAAAACGCGCAACATTGATTGGCACGCGCTCATTCGGCAAAGGTTCTGTGCAAACGATTATTCCAGTGGGCAATAATGAAGGTGCCATCCGCCTCACCACCCAGCGCTATTACACACCTTCCGGCCGCTCTATCCAAGCCAAGGGCATTGATCCTGATATCGTGATCGAAGAACCACTGCCGCCCGAACTGCAAGGCAAGAATGTTTCAACTGAAGGTGAAGCAGCGCTCAATGGCCATTTGGCTAATCCTAGTGGTGGGACGGAAGGCGGCGGTTCGTCGGCCTATGTGCCGGAAGACAAATCCAAAGATGAACAGTTGAAAGCCGCAATAGCTGTGCTTCACGGTGAAAAAGTTGTCACCAACGTCGTGCCAAATAAAGACGCAGAAGATAAAACCAAAGCCAACTAAATAGCTTCTCAACAAAAAAAACGGCGGGGAAACCCGCCGTTTTCGTTTTCTAAGACAGTCAGCACTTTAGCCCTTGGCTTGCAGCGCCGTGATATCCAGTTTTTCACCGACAAGAATTTTGCCCGGCGGGCCAAGTACACCCTTATCTTGGCCATCAATCTGATAGGCCAAGCGGCCGCCATCGCGTGACAAGGCAACCATGCCTTCGCGGTTAGGCACGCGGTAAGTATCACCGGTGTTTAACATCTGGGCCAAAATTGGAACGCCCTGCCCATCTTCAACGCGCAGATAAACTGGCGCCAACGCTTTCAGCACAAGGCGCGCATCTTTGTTATCAGCACCAAAAACCCGGCCCGGTGCGGGCGTTGGAATTGGACTGGTCGATGCGGTTTTTATCTGATCATCAACCTTGATCCGGTCTTGGAATTTTGTCGAAGCAAGTTTGGCAGGCTTAGCCTTAGCGGCAGGAACCGCATCCTGATTTTCGTCCTTGATCAAAGCACCAATCGCATCGTTCTCATTGCTTGGCGAAACTGTAAGGCCTGCAATCTTGTCACCTTGCGCCATAGGATGATCAGTGACTTTAACATCGGCCTGTGCGGTTGCTTGCACAGGTGCAACAACTGCTGGGGCAACCACTTCTGGCGCTGCCGCCACTTGTTCAGTCGCTGGCTTAAGTGCTGCGCCCTGATGTGACAGCGCAAAATGTGCACCAACCAATAAAACCATTGCGGCACTTACGGTTGAAATCAAACCGCGTGCCCCACCAGGGTAGTTGGCAAGGCGAATATTAAAATTTGGAACCTTCGGCAGCTTGCCGAAACTCAACACTTTGGCGCTTGAAAGCACATGCGGCTGTGCCGGATGATAGGGTTTTGGCGTGATCGGTGGCGGTGGCAAGAAAGTGAGAAGGTGTTCAATCAGTGGCTCTGGTTCAAAGCCCAGATATTGGCCATAGCCTGCAATCATCTCCATCGCTTCCATGCGTGGCGGCATATGAGTGAGATCGCCAAGCTCAATGGCTTCAATGTGATAGGGGTGAATACCTGTGGCTTCACTGGCCATTTCAATTGAAATGCCGCGCGCTTCGCGTTCACGTTGCAAAAAGAAACCGACTTCTTGTGCTGGATCAGCGGGGCGTGATTGGCTTTGGGAGCTGGCACCAAACATTTGTGGCTCATGGCGTGAAGCCATTGTGGGCGAAACTTCGATACTCATGTTTACTCTCTACGCAAAAGTTAACGCAAATTTACGTCTTTATGGTTGAGATGATCATGAACAAAAATGGTGAATGGGCGATTAACCCCCACAATTATCTTAAACTTCCACGCTATTGGCTTTGGCAAAATCCGCCAGATCTTGGCGCAGGGAATGCTTGCCGCTTGCAAGAAGTGGCTGCATGAAAGCCCAAAGCTTGCCTTGATCCAATGAACGAACCATCGCCTTCACCGGGCCAATGCCCGAAGGCACCATGCTCATTGACGCAAAGCCAACGCCAGCAAGGCCCATGGCTTCCAGTGGTTTTCCGCCAAGTTCACCGCAAAGTGTAACGCTCTTGCCATGCTGTTTGCCCTTTTCCACAATCAGACGAAGCGCACTAAGGGCGGCTGGTGAGAGTGGATCATAACGGCCTGCCAATTTTGGGTTGCCGCGGTCTGTGGCAAACAAAAACTGCACAAGGTCATTGGAACCCACCGATGCAAAATCTGCCATCGGCAACAACTCATCCAACTGCCACAGCAATGCCGGCACTTCGATCATAGCACCTAGCTTTAGACTCGATGGCAGAACATGGCCATGTTGGCGCAAAAATTCCCGCTCTTTTAAAACACCGTCGCGCGCCGCCTCAAATTCAGACACATCGGCAATCATTGGAAACATAATGCGAAGTTCCCTGCCCGACGCAGCTATTAACATCGCGCGTACTTGCAAATTAAACAACGCGGGCCTCTCCAACGCCATGCGGATGGACCGCCACCCAAGTGCTGGATTTTCTTCACGCGGTTGGCGCAAATAGGGCAGTGTTTTGTCGGCACCAATATCCAAAGTGCGTAACACAACTGGCTTGCCTTCGGCTTGATCTAAAATGCTTTTATAATGTTTCACCTGCGCTGACAGCCGAGGGAAACGCCCGGCCATCATAAAGTGCAACTCAGTGCGATAGAGCCCCACGCCGTCAGCACCGGATTCATGCAAGTGTGGCATATCAACAACCAGGCCCGCATTGATATTGAGCGTTATGGCCTGCCCATCTTTGGTAACTGAGGGCAGATCACGCAGCGCCCGGTAAGCCGCTTGGCGTGAAGCATAGAATCGCACCTTTTCTGCGTAGGATTTTTCCAGCTCAGATGAAGGGCGCACAAAAATATCACCCGCCCCACCATCCATTACGAGAGACGTTCCGTCATCAACCAGATTGATGATGCCGGTGGCTTGGCCTATGGCAGGAATACCCAAGGCCCGAGCAACAATGGCCACGTGTGAAGTCTTGCCGCCCTCTTCTAAAATAACCCCGCGCAATTTGCTGCGGTCATAATCCAGAAGTTCCGCGGGCCCCATATTGCGCGACACAACAATGGTATTGTCTGGCAAGTCGGTGCGCGCCGGGGTGGCCACTGCACCAGTTAACAGCCTGAGCAGGCGGTTAGAAAGATCATCAAGATCGTGCATCCGCTCTCGCAGATAAGGATCAGGCGTCCTTGCCATGCGGGCGCGGTTATCATTTTGTACCCGCTCCACCGCTGCTTCGGCCGTGAGGCCATTTTGTACGGCCTCTTTCAAACGCGCCAACCAGCCTTTGTCATGGGCAAACATGCGAATCGTTTCGAGAACGTCTGATGAGTCATTGCTGGAAAGCGCCTCGCTACCCTCCAGCAAGTCTTCCACATGCTGGCGCAATTGCAAAACACCTGCATCAATGCGCTTCAATTCGTCTGGAACACTTTCGGCAATCATATTCTGAATGCGAATGCGCGGTTCATGCAACACCACATGACCAAGAGCTATGCCTTCGGCTAACCCTTCGCCCACCATGGCTTGGGTGCGCAAAGCCGCCGTGCCCACAAGTGTTGTGCGTTGTGCTTCCAAAAAGCCAGAGGCAGCAAGAACCTCTGCCAAAACCATAGAAGTGGTTTGCAGCGCTTCTTCTTCCTCTTCTGTGTAATGACGTTTGGTTTTGTTTTGCACAACCAAGACGCCAATTACCGCGCCGCCGCGGGTGATCGGAACACCAAGGAAAGAATGAAATAGCTCTTCGCCAGTTTCTGGCAGATATTTGAACGATGGGTGGCTTTCAGCTTCAGTGAGATTAAGCCCGATTGCTTGCTCGGCAATGAGGCCTACCAAGCCTTCGCCCACTTTCAAGCGTGATTGGTGCACCGCCTCGCGCCGCAAGCCTTCGGTGGCATAAAGTTCTAAAACTGTGCCGCCCTGCAAAACATAAACCGAGCACACTTCCGCGACCATATTGGCGGCAATTGCCATTACAATTTTATCGAGTCGTGATTGAGCAGATGTCTGCTCCGCCATCACCTCGCGCAGGCGCCTGAGCAGGACACGCGGGCCGAGTGATTGGCTAGGCATGAGCGAAGTCCTTAAGGCCTAAGGCCCTTGAAGCAGAAGTGTTGAAAGGAATCATAGTTCATCACTATTTCAAACCTTATCGAGGCCATAAGCCGTATGCAAGGCGCGCACCGCAAGCTCGGTATAGGCTTCGTCAATCAAAACGCTGACCTTAATTTCAGAGGTGGTGATGGCTTGAATAT
>DATCEN010000389.1:0-2659 GCA_036510015.1 Aestuariivirga sp. | reverse complement strand
GCAATAGGGATGAATTCGACGGGCGAGACGCTGCCCAACTCGGGCGTTTTCATTCGCATCAGAGCTTCAAAGCCAACGAGCTTGGTTGCCTTGGCTTCGAAAACCGGTTGGAAATACATTTCAATATAGCCGTTTTCGAGGCCTTGCTGCAGAGCGTTCAAAACATCCATGCGCCGCTTGGCGGATTTAGCCAATGCGGGATTGTAAAAGGCATAGTTTGCGCCACCGCGCTGAACGGCAATTTTCACGGCGAGATCGGCGTTGTGTAAAAGCGATGCGGCATCTCCTTCGCCTTCGCTGTCGCAATCAGCGGCCAAAGCTACGCCAGCGGCAACATCCATCACCAAACTTCGATCGAGCCAATCCACTGGCTCTTGCAGAACCTCGAGGATATCTTTGGCTGTCGTCATGGCCATTAAGGGATCAGTGATATTGGGAAACAAAATAGCGAATTGATCTTGGCTCAGGCGACCTTTGACATTGTCAGACAGTGACATCAAATTCAGTCGTGATGTCAGTGCTGAAATCACATAGTCGCCGACATGGCGGCCCAAGGTTCCGGTGATGCGAGGAACGTCGCGGACCAACACTTCAATGAGTGTGCCGGGGCGATGCGAGCCCGGATTTGTTGGAAGATAGATTCGCTGATTGGCTTCGGCCAGAAAAGCGGCCCTGGTGAGCAATCCTGTCAGGCTGTCAGTGGTGGAAAGGCGCTCAATATCTGCCTCCAACTCACTCACCCGTGCTTGCAGCTCTTCTTGGGTCAACGGTAAATTCGCCATGTTTTAGTTGCGTCTTCCACTTATAAGACTTGATTGAGAATCCCTGTATGGATCATCAACTTGTGTAGCTTTCGAGGTGGTTAATGAAATTGATAAATTCTGCGGTAATTGCCATGTGTCTGTTGTTTTGCGGGTTGAGTAATGCAAATTCCGAAACTTACCCGCAATTGGTTGCAAGGCTGGGTAGCACTGGCATGTTTCAGCCTGCGGTGGAGCAACTCTTGTTGGCCAAGTTGAATGAACTGCGGGCCTCTAAAGGGTTGGCCCGGCTTGCTGTTGAAGGTGCTTTTACGGGTGCTGCACGTGCCCATGCGATGGATATGGCACAGCGCAATTATCTTGGCCATAACAGCGCAACGGGGTTGGATTTTTCGGGGCGTATGAAAGCGCTGCAGGGCGGGGTGATGCGATATTCAACTATCGGCGAGAATGCCGTGATGATGTATCCACCACGCGGCGTTGCCCAAGTGGCGGATACATTATTTCATAGCTGGCTGAACAGCCCAGCGCATTTGCACAACATGCTGCGCAGCGATTTCACCCGTGTTGCCACGGGTGCAGTGATTTTGAATGGCAAAGCCTATGCAGACCAAATCTTCTTAGGAGCACCATTGCCCCCGGAAAGCTTAGATCCCTGCAAGCAAACTTGCGTTACGTGGCATTAAGGCCTTCGCAGCAGCGGCTTTGACCCCAGCTTGCAGCTTCTCAAAGGCGCGCACTTCGATTTGGCGAATACGTTCACGGCTAACACCAAATTTCTGCGACAGGTCTTCTAAAGTTGCTGGCTCGTCACGCAGTTTGCGCGCTTCAATGACTGCGCGCTCACGTTCGCTCAAGCTTTTCAGTGCAATCGTCAGCATGGAATTGCGCTGATCGGCTTCTTCGTTATGGGCGAATACAGTTTCGGGGCTGTCATTTTCATCCACCAACCAATCCTGCCATTCACCTTCACCTTCGGCGTCTGAGCGCAAAGGCGCATTGAGAGATGCGTCACCTTTCAGGCGACGATCCATTGATATAACTTCAGATTCCTGCACGCCCAATTTCTTGGCGATGTATTTGACATGCTCTGGCTTCAAATCACCTTCTTCGATGGCTTTGATGCGGCCTTTAATTTTGCGCAAATTGAAGAACAGCTTTTTCTGGCTTGAAGTGGTGCCGATTTTAACCAACGACCAAGACCGCAGCACATATTCTTGAATCTGAGCTTTGATCCACCACATGGCATAAGTGGCAAGTTTAAAGCCCTTATCAGGCTCAAAGCGCTTAACTGCGTGCATGAGCCCAATGTTGCCTTCGGAGATTACTTCGCCGATGGGCAGCCCATAGCCGCGGTAGCCCATGGCGATCTTGGCCACGAGACGCAAATGTGACGTGATAAGGCGCTCAGCAGCCTTCGGATCCTGATGCTCTTTCCAGCGTTTGCCGAGCATATATTCTTCATCGCCCGTCAACATAGGGAACTTGCGGATTTCCTGCATATAGCGGTTGAGGCTTCCCTCTCCGCTGGCAATCATAGGCAAATTCATAGACTTAGCCATAGTTGTGTCCTTTCCGGCGTACATTGCCGCCGCTTCCCACAGACAAATATAAGTGCAGTATGGCAAAATTAAAGGGGGTATGTAACATTTAAAGTCACAATTAAGTGTTCAGTTAATAAGCAAGCCTTGAATAGTCATTCGTCACACTGTTGGCCCGTTTTCAAAACATCGGCAATTTTGGCTATTGCATAGGTTGCGGCCTTATCAGGTGCCACCTTCAGATATTTCACATAATAGTCGGCAAGCTCTCGGGTGCTGGATTGAACTACAGTCTTGCTCACGCCGTCAAGGGCTGGTTCTGGTTTATGGTTCGCTTTGATGGGCTTGAATTCTTTC
>DATCEN010000388.1:0-6374 GCA_036510015.1 Aestuariivirga sp. | reverse complement strand
AGAGTGGCAAAGCCAATTTAGCGCCCTACAGTTTTTATAACGCCTTTTCCCATAATCCTAGTTATGTGGCGTTTGGTTCATCGGGCTACAAAGACACACTGCGCAACATTGAAGAGACCAACGAATTTGTAGTCAACCTTGCTATTTATGATTTGCGTGAGGCGATGAACCAATCATCTGCTCGCGTTGATCAGGATGAATTTGAGTTTGCCGGCCTTGCAAAAGCAGAATGCGTTAAGGTGAAGCCATCACGTGTTGCGGCAAGCCCTGTTGCACTGGAATGTCGGCATTTTCAAACTCTCGATTTGCCGGATGAGGCTGGACAGGTAAGTAATTATCTTGTGGTTGGGCGTGTTGTTGGCATTCACATTGATGACCGCTTTATCGTTGATGGGCGCGTAAACACAGCTGCCATGAAACCAATCGCACGCCTCGGCTATGCCGAATATGCCACTGTTGAACAGGTCTGGAAGATGCGCCGGCCCCAGTGAAAGCTTTTTGCTAGGCAGTGTGACGATATCTGCGATCAGGCTGGCTTGAGCGGCGGCGCCGAGTCGGGTGCCATTGGGCAGGAATCCAAGATTCAGTGTTTTGCGCCACTATTGCTCGTGCCTGTGGATAACTTAAATTCACGATCAAATACAATGTTTTAAACCTGAATTAAGCTGTGGATAAGTGGCTTAAGAACCTGTTAACCAACACGGAGTCAGGACTCGCACACGTTGCATAAAATGGAACGAAGTGAGGCTTACAGTGCAGTGTTTGTTAATCGATCAAAATGCTCTTGAACGCCAGCGTATTGCCCTGCTGTTGAACAGTCTTGGGCTGACCTGTGATGAGCAGGAAAGCGTGAGTGCAACTCAGGTTTTCAAGCCTGATGTGGTTTTCATGGATGTTACACGCGCCGATGCTGCGCAGGATTTGATTCAACAGTTACAGCATGGGCGCGGCGATGCAGTTGCGCCTAAGATCATTTGCTATGCAGATGCACCGAAAGTGGATGACTTGGCCGCTTTTATTTTAGCTGGGGCCACTGACGTTTTAGTGAAACCATTTGACCGCGAGTTGCTACGCTTCAAGCTTGAGCAGGCTGGCCTGCTTGGTCACTAAGTCGCGCCACAGACCTTAACAGAATCCCAAAAATCACAGTGAACGTCTTGTTAATTTTTAAGCCGTAGGTTGTGCTTTAGTAAGGCGTAGGTGATGTGATGGGTGAAGCAGATTTCGTTGGGCTAGATGTATCGGTTTTTCAATCGGTCATTGCCGTTGGTGATGTGGATGCCCGCGTTGCGTTGACGCGTCAATTGGTGGCTTTGGTGGCTGATCCAGCCACGGCTCGCATTGAAATCGAACAAGTAGGCCCCGTTTTGCTGCGACTTGCAGGCGACGATGAGAAAGCCGTACGGCTGGTATTGGCGCAAGAATTTGCTTCATCAAACCGCATTGATGCGCAATTGGCTTTTTCAATTATTGCAGATGATGATGATATTGCTTTGCCGTTTCTTGCCCAGACAAAGGCCTTGAGTGCGGCCCAAATTACGGTGATCGCCAAAGTGGGCGATGAGGCGCGACAGACCACAATTGTCTCGCGTTCTGATGTGCCCCCAGAAGCGTGTGAACTGGTCATTGGTCAAGGTAGTGCCATTGCGTGTGTGGCACTGCTGCAAAACACTGCCATCATGCTGGAAGACATGGATTTTCATGTGCTTTACAAGCGCTTTGGAAACAATACCGATATTGTGGAGCGGCTTTTAGCCAAGCCTGCCATTCCCGCTGAAATTCGCATCACCCAAGCACGGCGCACTGCCGCACGCATGCGCCAGATGATGGCAGAACGCGGCTGGATTGCTGCCAATGATGCTTCTGATCTTTGTGCCGATGCTGAAGACAATGCCGTGATGCAAGTGTTGGTCGAAAGTGATGAAGTCGGCCGCTCAAAGGCTTTGGCATTCATGGCCGCCAAGAAATTACTGACGCCAGCATTTGTAGTGCGCAGTGCAGCCCTTGGACAGATGGTCGTGGTTGAGGCAAGCTTGGCGCATCTCACTGGCTTTACGCCTTCGCGCACGGCCCAACAAATGTATCACCGACATCCCGCCAGCTTTAGGGCGCTGTTTAAGCGTTCTGGCTTGCCGATGAGTTGCTTTGGCATGTTACGCGCGGCTTGTGACGTAGTGATTGACACGCGTGAAGAAGGATTGGAGATATCTTCATCCGAATTTGGCGGTCGCGTGTTGGAAGCCTTGATGACGCGCTATGAGGCGATGAGCCCGCAAGAACGTGCCAAACAGATTGAATATTTGGGCCGTTATGGCGAGGATAAAATTCGCAAAGTTGCTAAGCGCCTGCGCGCCGATTTGGTGCGTGCCGCTTAAGCCTGCTTGGATGTTAGATCTTAAATTGTTCTGACAAAACACGCTCCTCTAAGCTGTGGTCAGGATCAAACATCATGCGCACGGCGCGCTTTTTATCCTCAGTGATTTCGACCGATAGAATATTGCGCACTTCTTCATGGTCTGCCACGGCGGCTACCGGGCGTTTGTCATGTTCCAAAACATCAATCCGCACTTTAACGCCCTTAGCCAGAATTGCGCCACGCCAGCGACGCGGACGAAAAACACTCAGTGGGGTTAAGGCCAGAAGTGGGCTGCCGATTGGCAAGATGGGGCCATGGGCTGAAAGATTATAAGCGGTTGAGCCAACCGGCGTTGCCACGATCAAGCCGTCGCAAATCATTTCATCGAGGCGCGGCTTGCCATCAATGGTGATTTTCAGCTTTGCAGCCTGCGATCTTTGACGCAGCAGCGACACTTCATTGAAGGCGGTGCGTTCGTGCTTTTTGCCGTCAGGTGTTTTCGTGACCATCCGTAAAGGTCGGATCAGCGTTTGCTCCGCTGCGGCGATGCGCTCTGGCAATTCAGCCTCATGGTAATTGTTCATCAGAAAGCCCACCGAGCCACGGTTCATCCCGTAAACCGGCAAGCCGGATTTGGTGCAGGCGTGGAGCGCTTCAAGCATAAGGCCATCACCGCCCAAGGCTACAATAACGTCAGCGGTATCAACCGTGGCATTGCCATAGCGTTTTGCCAATGTTTTCAATGCACGACCTGCTGCCGGAGAATCTGAGGCCAAGAATGTGATGCGGGTAAAATTCATGTGGTGGCTTTATCTCTGCTTGAGCTAAGTATGGCACGATAACATTCAATTCCAGCCATTCAACCCCCAGATGAGACAAATGCGCCGCTTGGTTATTTGCACCACTTGTAAGTTTTCTGAAACCGCCAAATTGGCCCCCGATGGGCGCAGCGGCGGGGAGATGATGCTTGCCGCCATGCAGGGGCTTTTAGCCAAGTTGGGGCGGGTTGATGTGGTGGTTGAGGCTCAAGCCTGCTTGTGGAATTGCACGAGGCCGTGCAGCGTGGTGGTGCAGGATTCTCAACGGTTCAGTTATATTACTGGCGGCAACACGCCTGATGAAGCGCAGGCCGAAGCCTTGTTGGCCTGGTTTGATTTGCACGGTGAAACGCCAGATGGCAATGTGCCCTTTAAGCAGTGGCCGCAAAAAATGCGTGGGCATTTTATTGCGCGCATTCCGCCCCTCAAATCAGAGATGAAACCATGAGCATTATTTTTGTGTTGGGCGGAGCGCGCAGTGGCAAAAGCCGCTTTGCCGAAAGCCTGTGCCAAGCGCCTCGCACTTATATAGCCACTGCGCAAGCTTTTGATGATGAAATGATAAGACGCATTGCCCAACACCAAAGTGATCGCGGTAAAGCGTGGCAGACGCTGGAAGCCCCGCTGGATCTGGTTGGCGCATTGAGTAAAGCCAAAGGCGATGTCTTGCTCGATTGCCTTACGCTTTGGCTAAACAATTTGCTGATGGTTGAAAAAGACGTGCAGACTTCGCTTGATGTCTTATTGGCCCAACTTCAGATTAACCAACAAAAGTTGGTGATTGTTTCAAATGAATTGGGGCTTGGGTTGGTGCCTGAGGACGGCCTTTCACGGCGCTTCAGAGATTTGCATGGGCTTATGAACCAACAAGTGGCGGCGATTGCGGATTGTGTGGTGTTTACAGTTGCGGGGATTCCACAAGTAATCAAAGGGCGATTGCCAGAATAGCGCCAAGGGCGATGAGCAAAGCCATAGCATTGCGGAATAGGCTGAGGCCATCTTCAATGTCTTTAACGCCTGCAGGGCTTCTGCCAATTCCCATGGTGGGCAGCATCAGAGTTTCGCCGTCATAATCGCGCGCACCGCCGAATTGCAATCCTAACGCGCCAGCCATGGCCGCTTCAGGCCAGCCAGCATTTGGCGAGTTATGTTTTGGCGCATCGCGGCGCATTGTTCTCCAGGCATTTTGTGCGGCGGCTTTGCCATTGGCATGGGCGGCCGCCACAAATAACAGGCCCGTAAGGCGCGAAGCGGGCAGGTTGACCAGATCATCCAGTTTGGCCGCAGCCCATCCGAAGTGGAGATATTTTTCTGACTTGTGGCCAATCATGCTGTCTGCGGTGTTGATGGCCTTGTAAGCCACGATGCCGGGCAGACCTAATAAAGCATACCAGAACACGGGGGCGACAACACCATCGGATGCATTCTCGGCGAGGCTCTCAAGGGCCGCTTTGGCGATACCGGCCTGGTTTAGCGATGTAACATCACGGCCGACGATTTTTACTACTTCGCTGCGCGCAGTTTCGGTCGATTGCGACAAAGCTTTGGCCACTGCTTCAACATGCTGGCCAAGTGAGTGTTGGGCGATGAAAGGAATGGCGAGCAAAACATTTAAAACATAACCATAAGGCAGCTTCGTCAAAGCATACTGAACGGCCAAGGCGGGCAGGGCGCAGACGGCAATAAGCACCACCATGGCCAACACGCCGCTGGAGCGGTTTTGTTGTGGCTCTGCCTCTTCATCATTTAAGCCATCATCCAAAAATGAAATCAGCCGCCCCATCCATTGCACCGGATGGCCAAATGCATTTTGCAAAAGCGCGGGATAGCCGACGAGGCTTTCGATCAGCAATGCAAAGGTGGCAAGCGCAAGTTGGCTCATATAACAGGCCTAGCAAGTTTTAATATTAGATCAATATTGAGATGTTTTTCAAGATGGGTGGCTAAAGCATCAAGTGTTTCTTCTATGCCCTGCTCATAGGCAAAAACTGAGGCCTTCGCACCTAATGATGAGAGGTAGGCAGCGCGGAAATTGTCAGCGGCAAAGCAGCCGTGCAGATAGGTTCCTGTCACCAAGCCGTCAGGGCTGATGGCACCTTCTGGCCCACCCGTTTTTTGCGCAAAGGGCATCTGGCAATCTGGGCCTGAGGTTTCACCAAGATGGATTTCGTAGGCGTTGATGAGCTGGCCTGTTAGCGTGTGCATGGCTTGGGTCTGCGTGACGTTTTTGTCGGGGGTGAGTGTCGTTTCAACATTGAGCAGGCCAAGACCTTGGACGGTACCGGCCTGACCTTCTAAGCCAAGTGGATCGTTGATCATGCGGCCCAGCATTTGATAGCCGCCACATAGGCCGAGTATACGACCGCCTCGGCGGTGATGTGCGACCAGATCAATATCCCAACCCGCTGCCCGTAGAGCAGCAAGATCAGCCATGGTGGATTTGCTGCCCGGTATGATGACCAAAGCGGCGTCGCCCGGAATGGCTTGGCCGGGATTGAGGAAGTGGAGCGATACTCCGGGCTCTTGGCGAAGCGGATCAAGATCATCGAAATTGGCGATGCGCGGTAGGCGCAGCACACAGATTTTGAGACTGGCAGATTTGGGCGCAGCCATTTGCTCCAACGCCAAAGCATCTTCGGCTGGAAGGTTTTGCGCTTCATTGAAATGCGGCACAACGCCAAGGCAAGGGAGATTGAGACGATTTATGAGAAAGCTTCGCCCTTCATCAAAAAGGCCTGGATCTCCATGGAACTTATTGATGATGAATCCTTTTATACGGTTTTGATCGGCTTCGTCCAGCACCGCCAAAGTGCCGATGATCGAGGCGATCACCCCACCTCGGTGAATGTCACCAATGAGCAGGCCATCACAATCAGCTGCTTGGGCAAAGCCGAGATTGGCCAGATCGCCATCGCGGAGGTTGGTTTCGGCGGGGCTTCCTGCCCCTTCAACCAGCACATAATCGTGGTTGGCGGCCAAATGACGGAAGCTTTGTAACATCGCAGGCATAAATTGGGCGCGGTTGGCGAAGAATTCCCGCGCCGTCATGGTTGCGGCGCGTTTGCCCTGCACGATCACCTGTGCGCCAGTCTCGGCTTCGGGTTTTAGCAAAATAGGGTTCATATGAACGTTGGGTGCCACGCCAGCGGCGCGGGCTTGCAGCGCCTGGGCGCGGCCAATTTCGCCGCCATCGCCGGTTA
>DATCEN010000387.1:0-6251 GCA_036510015.1 Aestuariivirga sp. | reverse complement strand
CGAGCACGGGCTTTCGCACGGCCATACTTTTTACGTTCAACCATACGGCTGTCGCGCGTGAGGAACGCGCCCTTCTTCAGCGCTGGGCGCAAAGATGGTTCCATATTGATGAGAGCACGAGCAATGCCGTGACGCACAGCGCCAGCTTGGCCAGAAAGGCCGCCGCCGACAACGGTGCAGTCAACATCGATTTCAGTCATGCGGGCAACAGCAATAGCAGGCTGTTGAACGAGCATGCGCAGAACTGGACGGGCAAAATAAGTTTCAATGGTTTTGCCATTCACTGTGATCTTGCCTTTGCCGCGCTTCACCCATACGCGGGCAACAGCGTTTTTACGACGGCCCGTGGCATAAGCCCGGCCTTGCTTATCAAGCTTTGGCTTGGCATCGGCAATCACTGCAGCGGCTGGCGTTGCAGCCATGCCCATTGCTGTACCCAAATCGGCGAGCGTTGTTTGTTCAGCCATAATTATCCCCTCACAACGTTCTTGGCGTTCATCGCCTTAACATCCAGCACCACTGGGTTCTGTGCCACGTGATCATGCTCAGGGCCCTTGAATATGCGCAAATTGGTCATCTGCTGGCGCTTCAATGAAGCACCTGGCAACATGCGCTGCACGGCGAGTTCCAACACGCGCGCAGGATTTTTGCTATTCAAATGGCTAACTGAACGTTCTTTGATACCGCCCGGAAAGCCGGTGTGGTGGTAATAGCGCTTCTGCTGGTCTTTCTTACCGGTGAAGGCAAGCTTTTCGCAGTTGATGACGATGATATTGTCACCGCAATCCATGTGGGGCGTGAAAGTAGGCTTGTGTTTGCCGCGCAGACGGTTGGCAATGATGGCGGCTAAGCGCCCCACAATCAAACCGTCAGCATCGATCAAAACCCACTGCTTTTGAATTTCACTGGCTTTCGCCGAGTAAGTCTTCATGGCTGTCTCTGATCCAAAGTTAAATTAAATAAGTGCCGCCCGAATTGGCTGCACCAGTTGGTGGGGTACTATTGTTGGTGGGCACAAGTGTCAAGGGATTTGATGAGGTAACTTAATACCTCATGCCGTTGCTGGTCACCCATAATTTACTGGCTGAATCGTTGGCACTGCTTTAAATTGAATTGGTTTTTGGAGGTCGCTCATGCGCCTGCGCCACACTTGGTATTTGTTCGCCGCCATTTCAGCCTTGGTGTTAACAGGCGAAATGAGCTTTGCCCAACAGGCTGCGCCTACAACTACTGATCAAGCAAAGCCTGCCGACCAAGTAAAGCCAGTTGCTCCAGCCGTTGATCCCAATGCCGAAGAAATGGATGGCGATGGTTCGGTTTCATTGGGTGATATACCTGATGTTGAAACCGAAGAGCTGACGGCTGATCTCGCCCATAGGGCGCTTGATGGTTATGTTCTTGTGCAGAATAAATATCAAGACTCCCCGTTGGAAGATTACGCCGATTTACAAGCATTTGTGGACAAAGACCCAAAGGGGCCAGAGCTTGAAAAAGATATCAAGGCTTTGGGTTTCAAATCAGTCACGGAATGGAATGTGGCTGTCACATCTGTCTCGGTTGCCTATAACAATATCCTAGATGATCAGACCACTGATCTTAAACAGCAGATTGAAGATGTTAAAGCCAGCAAAGACATGACCCAAGATATGAAAGACCGCACCGTCAAGTCTTTAGAAAATTCCATTCCTTCCGAGAACAACACTAAGATTGTCCAAGACCTGATGAAGGACAAAGATTATTCCGATAAAGTGAAGTTGCTGGAAAGCACAGACGAATAAGTGGCGAATAAGTTTTGACGATGAACCACGAAGCCTATTCAGATGCCTATGTGCGCGGCATCCTCAGTTCAACAAAAACCATTGCTTTGGTTGGGGCGTCGGCAAATCCTGCTCGCCCATCTTATGGTGTGATGCAGTTTCTCTTGCAGCGC
The DNA here is from genome assembly GCA_036510015.1 of Aestuariivirga sp. GTDB lineage: Bacteria > Pseudomonadota > Alphaproteobacteria > Rhizobiales > Aestuariivirgaceae > Aestuariivirga. Next base: position 4,321 of record DATCEN010000387.1, on the reverse strand, counting down.
GGCTTCAACGTGACACCAATCAATCCTGGCCTTGCCGGCCGAGATTTGCTTGGCCAGAAAGTTTATGCCGCTTTGCAAGATGTGCCCCACGCCACCGACATGGTGGATGTGTTCCGTGCCAGTGCAGCGGTTCCGGCTTTAGTAGATGAGATTTTACGATTACGTCAATTGCCAAAAGTTTTGTGGTTGCAACTTGGCGTGTTTGATGCTGAAGCAGCGGCCAAAGCCGAAGAAAAAGGCATTAATGTGGTAATGAACCGCTGTCCCGTCATAGAAATGCACCGATTGCATATGTAGTTGCTGCGGAGTGAGCCTCATAAGAGGCTAGTTCGAAAAGGGATTATATATGAATTCTGCCCCACAACGTTTCACGCTGGTTGCTATCTTATTACATTGGGTCACAGCATTACTTATCCTGTACATGCTTATTTGGGGTGAAGGCCTAATCAAAGACCAACGTTGGCTGACCCCACCAGTGCCCGCCGCTCATCCTAATTTGCACGCCTCACTTGGCCTTCTCATTTTATTTCTGACGATCGCCCGGCTTGTCTGGCGTGTGATAAGCCCGCCGCCGCCAGATGTACCGATGGTGGAATGGCAGGCAAAAGCCTCGCACGCTTTGCATTGGGCATTTTATGCCGTGCTGCTGCTTATTCCACTCACGGGCTTAGCTGACTTGGCACGCACGATTGCAGGTAAGCACCCAGAATATGCTTCGCTTACATTCTTTGGTTTGTTCCCTGTGCCTTATTTTTCAATGCCATGGTTCGGCGATTTGCATGGTCTGCTAACCAATTTGATGTGGGCGCTTTTGGGACTGCATGTTGCAGCGGCATTGAAGCATCAGTTCATTGACAAAGATGGATTGATTACTCGCATGCTGCCGCACTAAAGTTTTAGCATCAGACTTGAGCGCCGCCGGTTAAACGCCAGCGGTGTTTTTATTTTTACAACTAACTTTGAAATTCCAAACCGCGGCGGTTAACACAATCAGCGCGCCCGCTTGATGGATCAACGCCACGAACATAGGCACATTTAGCAAAAGTGTGGTGATGCCCAAAGCGATCTGACCCATAACGGCCGCCAATAGTAAAACTTGCGCTTTGCCCTTTAGAGTGACGGCTTGCCAAAGTGCCAAGCAAAAAATAACATAAGCCAGAATACGATGATTGAATTGAACGGCCATCGCATTCTCAAATGAATTCAGCCACCAAGGCTGCATCGCCATGAGCCCACTAGGAATGATGTTGCCGTCCATCAACGGCCAAGTATTATAGCCCTGCCCGGCATTCAGCCCAGCCACAAATCCACCCGCAGCAATTTGCAAGAACACCAATGCTACAGTTAACGCGGCTAGGCCCAAATGTGGTTTTAAACGTTGCGCCAAAGTGAAGCGCAACCAAACTACATAAGCAAAAAGTACCATTGCAAATGTGAGATGCGCGGCAAGGCGGTATTGGGTGACGGATACACGGTCCTCTAACCCAGATGCGACCATAAACCAGCCTAATGCACCTTGGGCTGCACCTAAGACGAGCAATATGGCGATGCGGGGCCAAAGCCCGGCGGGCAACATCTTACGCCAACAAAAATCGATCAGCGGCAGCGCGACAGCAAAGCCAATCAGGCGACCGAGAAAACGGTGCGACCATTCCCACCAGAAAATGGAGTGAAACTCCGCAATGGTCATCGCGCTGTTTTGCAATATATATTGAGAGGATTGCTGATATTTAGCAAAGGCAACTTGCCAGTCGGCATCACTCAGAGGCGGAATGGTGCCCAGAATAGGTGCCCATTCGGTGATCGAAAGCCCGCTGCCAGTTAGACGCGTGGCCCCGCCCACAACTACCATGGCGGCGATCATCAAAGCGACAAGGCCGAGCCAGCGGCTAATCCAAGGCGATACCTGTTGTTGTTTTATCATGAGCGCCTTTTGAAGCTTGCGCCCCCTGCGATCAAGTGGCGCTTGGCCGCAGGCGCGCCAGCGTCTATGAGGCTGTCATGAAACTGCGCACCCGCAAAGCGGTTGGAATTCTGCTCACGCTCGCTTACTTGGTGGTCTACTGTCTTGTGGGCATGGCCATTGGTGGTGTGTTCATTTTAGGCAGGGGGCAGCTGGCCGAAATCTCATTCTATGTAATCGTCGGTCTTGGCTGGCTGCCGATTGAAATGGCCATTATCAAGTGGATGTCAAAGCCTGATCCGGCGTGATAGGCTGTATCGATGGACGGCTATTTCACATCAGCACTGGCAACGCTTCTCGTCGTCATTGATCCGATATTTTTGACGGCTATTTTTCTTGGCCTCACCAGTGATCTTTCCAAGCCGCATCGGCGTGAAGTGGCGCTGCGCGGATCTCTCATTGCATTTGTCATCATGGTCGCTGCTGGCCTTGGTGGAGCAAGGCTTTTACTGTTGCTGGGCATTTCACTATCGGCCTTTCGCATTGCCGGTGGGCTGTTACTATTATCTGCGGCGGCGGAAATGGTTTTTGATCGGCGCGCGGCACGATTGCAAGACACCGCGAAAATCGCTGTGGACATCGACCATGTAAGAAATATTGCGGCATTTCCCTTGGCAATTCCGCTGATGGCAGGGCCTGGCGCAATCACCGCAATGATCCTGCTTTCAGGCAAAGCCGAAGGATCAATGTTTTATCTTGTGGGCCTTTTTGCAATTACCGGATTTGTGGTTCTGACTTGCTATATTTGCTTTTTGTTCGCTCAGCCGATTGGAAACACCATGGGCATAACCGGTCGCGCTGTGGTTTCGCGCCTGCTGGGTATTATTCTCGCTGCCTTGGCAGTGCAATTTATCATCGACGGAGTGAAAGCGATCATCACATGAGGCTTAGGCAACATTCACTTGGCGGAAACGGTTGAGCAGCGCTGTGGGCAGGCCGGAAATCAACGCGTCCACATAGCGCAATTCTTGATAACGACCTGAAATCATAATGCGCGGCAAAGCCTGCAGATGCGCAGCATGGCCACCGAAGATGACACCTTTGCGCGTCGTAACTGAGGCTTTATATCCTGCCGCAGCGGCAAGCATAAAATCACGCTGGCCGGCATTTGGTTCATCCCCATAGGGATAAGCATTGAATTGAATGTCTTCGCCAAGTTCCCTTGCAATGATGAGGCGTGAGGTTTCGAGTTCGCTTAACGCGTCTGCCTCATTCAGTTTTGCCACAGCATGATGGTTCAATGTATGTGCGCCAATTGTGCAGAGCGGATCCTTGTTGATGGTGCGCAATTCATCCCAGTTCATCGCGACCTTCGCGCAATAAGCATCTGGATCAATGGCATGCTCAGCACATAATGCGCGAATAAAGCGGCGTTGCTCATACTGTTCAAGGTTTTCAACTGCGGCTAGAAGCTTCGGCCAAGCCGCCCACTTTTCAGTTTCAGTCTTGGTTGCCAAATCAAAGGCCTCGGCACCAATCGTGGCAGTGAAGCGATCCACTTTAGCCACCACCAGTTCCAGCAAACGCCACCACAGCTCGCTTGTGCCTTCTGCAATGCGCGGTGCCACAAAGATAGTGTAGGGACAGTTCAAGCGATCAAAAATCGGTTGGGCAAATTGTTGATTATCTTTATAGCCATCGTCAAGTGTGAAGACAGCAAATGGTTTTGGATCGCTAATTTTCAAGCGCCGCACTGCCTCAGCCAAGCTGACTGTTTCAAACCCTCGTTGGCGCGATAAGTTGATCAACCCCTCAAGAAATTCTGGCTCACATTCAAGTTTGGCATTGGGGGCAAAGCCCTGTTCTCTACCACCGCCCGGCAACACTTGATGCAGGCAATAAATAACACCTATTCCTTTGAATAAGGGCCGCGCAAGTGTCGTAGCTCCAGAATAATGCAAGCCATCCAATAGGCGGCGCAGCAGCTCAGACGAGACCATATTTAAGCTGAAGCTCTCGTGTGAAAACTTGCTGGCGGTTCAGTATCCAAACGCACCAACAAAGTTTTGGTTGTGCCAACTTCCGCAATCACCTTGGCAGCAGATTCAACCTCAACCAAGTGGGCTTCATGGGCCATCAAAAGGGTAACATCAGCATTGGCAAGGACCTCCACAACCGACGGCCGCGCCTCCCCCACATTGAAAATCACAAAGTCATATACCATACGCAGTGCCGTGATGATGGCAGGCAAACGACCGATAATTGATTCCTCGTGGGCTACATCTGGCACATCGCCCAACCGCACAAAATGCAGTTTTGATTGCGGGTCGCGCGTTACAGATTTGGTGAAATCAGCTTCGCCCGCCACAAGTTCGGCAATACCTGGCCCTGAATCAAGCTTTAGCAAATTTTCGACTG
>DATCEN010000386.1:0-6579 GCA_036510015.1 Aestuariivirga sp. | reverse complement strand
CGGTCTTCACGAGGGCCCCGATCACGGCCAAAACGGCCACGCTTGCGACCAGAACGCTGGCCGCGTTCACGGCCCTCATTACGCTCAGCACCACCTTCAGCCTGTGGGGCAGAGGTTTCGCCTTCAATGTACTCAACAGCGTCATTGGACACTGCCTCACCAACAAAGTCTGGTGCAGCTTCATGTGCGTCTTCGCCTTCGGCTCGTTCTTGCGATGACGCCTCAGCGCCGTTATTCACGGCACCATTATTCATCGGCTCATCACGCCTGCCACCACGACGACCACGGCGGCGGCGCTTGCGCCCGCCATCACGGCGTTGCTCGCCATTGCCATCGGCGGTCTGCTCGTCACCTGCTTCTGAGGAAACATTGCCAGCCTCTTGGTCGGCTTCATCCTCAACTTGTTCTTCTTCAGCCACTTCCGGCTCATTATCAAATGCGCTTTCCATCTGCACTGGTGTTGCCACCAATGAACGGCGCTTGATCTTCTCACGCTCAGGCGCACGCTCAATGATTGCTTGCGATCCCTTAATGTCATCGCCTGGCATCAAGAAGATTGAGATGCCATATTGCTGTTCAATTTCCAGCAAACTGTCACGCTTGTCATTGAGCAAATAGAACGCCACTTCGCGGGGAGCTTTAACGGTAAGATTTTCCGCTTTGCCCTTCTGCAGATACTCTTCGATTTGGCGCAGCGCCCCAAGCCCACAAGACGGGACAGAACGCACAATGCCGCGCCCTTCACAATGTGGGCAGGTTTTGAATGATCCTTCCAACAATCCGGGGCGCAAGCGCTGGCGTGACATTTCCAACAAACCGAAGTGTGAAATGTGGCCAACCTGAATGCGCGCGCGATCATTTTTCAGCGCATCTTTCATGCGCCGCTCAACCGCGCGGTTATTGCGGTTTTCTTCCATGTCGATGAAGTCAATCACCACCAGGCCTGCAAGATCGCGCAGACGCAGTTGACGGCCGATTTCATCGCAGGCTTCAAGGTTTGTTTTGGTAGCCGTGTCTTCAATATTGTGTTCACGCGTAGCGCGGCCAGAGTTGATGTCGATTGACACCAAAGCTTCAGTTTGATTGATCACAATATAGCCGCCCGAGGGCAAATTCACCGTAGGCGAATAAAGCGCATCAATGGCCGTTTCCAAACCATGACGTTGGAAGATGGGTTTGGTGTCAACATACTGCTTCACATTCTTGGCATGTGAAGGCATCAACATTTTCATGAAGTCGCGCGCTTCTTTATAAGCGCTTTCGCCATCCACCAAAATCTCATCAACATCCTTGGTATAGAGATCGCGGATCGAGCGTTTGACGAGATCGCCTTCCTCATAAACCAAACTTGGGGCTTGTGATTTCAGCGTCAGCTCACGCACACTTTCCCAGAGGCGCATGAGATAATCAAAATCACGCTTGATTTCAGGGCGTGTGCGTTGCGCACCAGCCGTTCGCACAATGACGCCCATGCCTTTCGGCACTTCCACGTCTTTGGCCACTTCTTTGAGGCGGCGGCGATCACCAGCATCGGTGATTTTGCGCGATATGCCACCACCACGCGCGGTGTTTGGCATCAGCACACAATAGCGGCCAGCCAGTGAAAGATAGGTGGTCAAAGCAGCGCCTTTATTGCCGCGCTCTTCCTTCACCACTTGCACCAGCAAAATCTGGCGGCGCTTGATCACTTCTTGAATTTTGTAATGCTTCTTGCGCGGGCGAGAGCGGCTCTCCCGGCGCTGTGGCACTTCTTCCATCGCATCTTCTTCGCCGATGGTTTCAACCTTTTGGGTCTCAGAATCTTGCTCTACTTCGTGCACATCGCCAATAGGTGCTGATTCAGAGGTTGTATCGGTAATATGTTCATCGGCAGAGACATCAACCAGCAGCGGCATGGCGTCACCTAAAGCGGCAGGGCCCTCATCAGATTGCGCCAAATCTTCTGCAAGCGCTTCATCAGGACTAACTTCAGCTGCGCTAGCTTCAGCCTGTGCCGCTTCGGCATCATCCTCAGCTTCGTCTTCGGCCTCTTCGGCTTCTTGCTCAGCAAGTAGCGCCATGCGGTCAGCGATGGGTATTTGATAATAATCAGGATGGATTTCAGCGAAGGCCAAAAAGCCATGGCGATTGCCGCCATATTCAATAAAGGCCGCCTGCAACGAAGGTTCAACCCGCGTTACTTTTGCGAGATAAATATTGCCCTTGAGGGGCTTTTTATTGGCACTTTCGAAGTCAAATTCTTCTAGTTTATTGCCACGTGCGAGAGCAATTCGAATTTCTTCCGCCTGAGAGGCGTCGATGAGCATTTTTGAGCCCATGGTGATTCTTCCTTGGGCCGAAGCTTGCAAACAGCATCATGTCACTGCCCTCCGGGGCGAAAATGACATGGGTGATAACAAGGATATCGGCGAAAATGGACTGAGTTCAAGCGCTGCAACAACAGCCGCGCTGCAATCCCATCCTAAAACGCAGGAGGATAACTTATGCAGTGGCGCGAGGGGCTTGAACACGTCTCGGTTGACCTTTGCCCAGCCAAAAGCCGGACGGTTGATGGCTCATAACAAGCCGGTGAAAACGCAACCTTTGCCTGCTGGAATTTTCCCGGAAACAGGCTCTGGCGCGAAACTGACGCCGCCGCAATCTTGGGTTTTAAAAACACGAGTCTGCCAGCGAACACAATTCACTTAGGCGTTAGAGGCACGCTTGGCAAGCGGCAGCTGAAAATGAGGTCAACCAAGGCTTAACCATGTTTGTTTAGGTTGCCAAAAATTCAATGTGGGCGTTTGGTAAGTGCATTTAATTATTAAATATCTGAAACTTAGTTGCATGTTTGGCCTTTTGGCAATGGGGCTCAGCACAGCTGTGTTTGCCCAAGAAGCCAGCCAAACGTTAAATCCAAAAGACCAATTCGACACCATTACCACCAGTGCCCTTAGACCAGCGCCGCCCATGCCTCTGTTTGATCCATCGCAGAAGCATGTGATTGTTATTGACCCCGGCCACGGCGGCATTGACCCCGGTGCAGTAAGCCATGATGGCACCAAAGAAAAAGAAGTGGTTCTGGCCTATGCCAAGGCCCTGAAACAATCTTTGGAAGGGTCAGGGCGCTATGAGGTGCTACTCACCCGCGGCAACGACAAATTCATCAAATTGGATGACCGGGTGAAATATGCAAGGGACCACAAGGCAGAACTGTTCATCGCGGTTCATGCCGATATGCTTGATAATCACACAGTTCGCGGCACCACGGTTTACACCGTCTCAGATCAGGCGTCTGACTTTGAAGCCGATGCTTTGGCGAAAAAGGAAAATGGAGCCGACCAAATTGCCGGCCTTAATCTTTCCAAACAGAAACAAGATGTAGCCAACGCTTTGATGACACTGGCCCAGCGCGAAGCAAAATCTGAGGCATTATTATTCGCCCAAAAAACCGTTCATGAGATATCGCCACTCACGCAACTGTCCGGCAATCCATTGCGCTCTGCGGCATTTGTGGTTTTAAAAGCGCCGGATGTTCCCTCCGTATTAGTTGAATTGGGCTATCTCTCAAATATTGATGATGAAGGCCGCTTGAATTCCGCCAAATGGCGCAAGGATATGGCCGAGGCGATGAGCAAAGCTGTGGATAGCTATTTCGCCACAGCCAGTGCCAACGCAGAAAAATAGCCTAACCTTTTCATCGCCACAATCTGGAGGCAAGCCAAACCGCGAATTCTTGTTTGAGAATTCTTTTGGTGGTGGGTTGAATCATGCTAGGCCCAGCACCCATAATTGAAGAGTTTTGATGACCCGCTTTCTAGGTTGGCTATTTGCAATTTTTTCCATGACTGCGGTGTGTTGCGCGGCCGTGCTTCTGTATTTAATCCATAGCGTTTCGCAAGATTTGCCGGACTATAAACAGCTGGCGTCATGGGAGCCGCCTATGATGAGCCGCGTTCATGCCGCTGATGGTTCTTTGTTGGCGGAATATGCCGAAGAGCGACGTCTGTTTGTGCCAGTGAACTTGATCCCCAAGCGTGTGATTGATGCTTATATTTCAGCTGAAGACAAAAACTTCTACACTCACTCTGGCTTGGATTGGCATGGCATTGCCAAGGCCTTGATCCATAACGCGCAAGTTAAACTGTCCGGCCATGGCACAGTGATTGGTGCATCCACCATCACTCAGCAAGTGGCCAAGAACTTTCTGGTCGGCGATGACCGCACCATGACGCGAAAGCTGCGCGAAGCTCTGGTGGTGCAGCGCATTGAACAGGCCTTCAGCAAAGATCAGATCATGGAGTTGTATCTCAACTACATCAATCTTGGCTTTCACTCATATGGAGTGGCGGCCGCATCTCTAAATTATTTTGGCAAGCCTTTGGATGAACTTACCATTGAAGAAGCTGCCTTTCTGGCGGGCCTGCCCAAAGCGCCTAACAATTATAATCCAATCACGCATTACCAAAGGGCAGTTGAGCGGCGCAACTATGTGCTGAACCAAATGCATGAAAACAAATATATCACAGACGCGGAATTGGCCACTGCTTTGGCCACGCAGTTGCGGGTGAATCCTCGTCCCTTTGGTGCTCAGCTGTTCTCGGCTGAAAGCTTTGCTGAAGAAGCGCGGCGCGAATTGATTGATCGCTATGGCAAAAGCCAATTAGACACTGGCGGCTATTCCATCCACACCACGCTTGATCCGAAGCTGCAAATTTTCGCGCGTCAAGCGGTGGCACGTGGTCTGGTGAATCTCGACCGCCAGTTGGGTTGGCGTGGTGCTGTGGAACATGTGCAGGACTTGGGTGCAGATTGGGCAACCAACTTGGCCAAATATCATGTGCCGCCAGATCAACAGCCTTGGCGCGTGGCCATTGTTTTGCAAGTTGCTGATGAAGCTGCAACCATCGGCCTGCAACCCAAAACCGATGCTGCTGGCGCCTTTACGCAAGAGCGCGAGCAGGGAACTATTCCGCTGGCGCTTATGCAATGGGCACGCAAAGCACTAGATGATCAAAAGCTTGGCCCTGAAATCAAAAAAGCTGGAGAGGTTCTCTCCGTTGGCGATATTGTCTATGTGGCCCCGTCGCTCAAAAAAGATGAATATCATCTGGTGCAATTGCCTGAAGTTGAAGGGGCCATGGTGGCGATGGACCCGCACACGGGCCGCGTTCTGGCCATGGTGGGCGGCTTCTCTTACGGCGCGAGCCAGTTTAACCGCGCCGTTCAGGCGGAGCGCCAACCCGGCTCGTCATTCAAACCAATTGTTTATGCGGCCGCATTAGACAACGGCTACACACCATCGTCAGTGGTTTTAGACGCACCATTGGAAATCAAGCTGCAAAATGGTGATGTTTGGAAGCCGAAGAATTTTGAAAAGGACTTCCTCGGCCCATCCACATTGCGCCGCGCCATCGAACTATCGCGCAACACCATGACGGTGCGGCTGGCTGAGGCCATGGGCATAACCAAAGTGGCAGATTTGGCCGAGCGCTTAGGTATCTATGATCACATGCCACATGAACTTTCCATGGCATTAGGGGCGGGCGAAACGACTTTGCTAAAAATGACGACGGCCTATTCTATCATTGCCAATGGCGGCAAAAAAGTTGAAGCCACATTGATTGACCGCATTCAAGATCGTTATGGCAAAAACGTTTGGCGTTTTGATACGCGTGAATGCGTTGCCTGTAAGGTGGACCATTATACTCCAGGCTTAGCTGAACCTGATCTGCCAGACGATGCGCCCCAGGTGATGAACCCTTACACAGCTTATCAAATCACGTCGATGATGGAAGGTGTGGTTGAGCGCGGCACGGGTAAGAAATTGCAAGTGGTGGGCAAACCCATTGCTGGCAAAACCGGCACGTCAAACGACTCAAAAGACCTTTGGTTCATCGGCTTTACGCCGGATCTCGCAGTTGGCGTTTATGTCGGTTATGATAATCCAAGGTCATTGGGCGGCAAACGCACTGGCGGTGAAGTGGCAGCCCCTATTGTGGCAGATTTTATGAAGATGGCTTTGCAGGGTAAGGCCGCGGTGCCGTTTCGCGTGCCACGCGGCATTGAGCTGATCCCCATTCACGTCAACACCGGCACGCGCGGAGTGTTTGGTGAAGATGGCGTGATTTTAGAAGCCTTCAAACCAGGCGATGAGCCACCGGCCAACTCTGTCATTATCGGCCAGTCCGTAGCACAAGGCGGCCTTGATCAGGGTGTGGTTCTGGTTCCTCCCCCCGGCGCAGACCAATCCAACGCTGCTCAATCGGGCCAGCAGGGTGGCGTCAATCCTCCCGCGGCGGGGCCACCAGCTGTGCAACAACAACCGGTCCAACAACAACCGGTTCAACCACCTTTGGGCGGGTTGACGGGCACAGGCACTGGCCTCTATTGAGTGCCGTCATCTGATTTGAAAGCAATTAATATGCGTGCCGAAACTATCAAAGCGATAACTGAGATTGAGCAGTCCTTGGGTTTGCTCAGGAGGCATCTTTGACTGGGATAATTCTATCCGCGAACTAGCTGAACTGAACGCCAAAGCTGAAGATTCTTCGATTTGGAATGATCCGCAAAAAGCCCAAGAGGTGATGCGCAAACGTC
>DATCEN010000385.1:0-2870 GCA_036510015.1 Aestuariivirga sp. | reverse complement strand
CATCGCCAGTCAACCTTGGCCGTTTCCCTCAAGCCTCATGATTGGCTGCGTAGCCGAAGCGGCTAGCGAATTGATTTCGCTCGATGATCAGGAATTGGAGGCGGCGCGCTGGTTTGATTTTGCCGATGTGCGCTTGATGCTGGAGCATAAACACCCAAGTGGGCTTCACGCCTCGCATCCCTGGGCCATCGCCCATACAGTGATCAAAGCGGCCATCGACAGTTAATTATTTTAATCGATAAAATAAATCTTGCCAACGCTGCAAAAACGGTTTTAGTCTGCGCCCAAAATTGAAGCGAGCGAACCGTATGTATCTTGGGCTGGATTTCGGAACATCATCTGTCAAGGGTGTGATCATTGATGATCGCCAGAAGATCGTTGCCACAGCTTCTTCACCATTGAAAGTCTCGCGTCCGCATTATGGCTGGAGTGAGCAAAACCCTGAACATTGGTGGAAAGCCGCCAATGCGGTGGTGAAATCACTGCGCAAGCAAAAACCCAAGGCCGTTGCCCAAGTTAAAGGCATTGGCATGAGTGGCCAGCAACATGGCGCAACTTTGCTTGATTATAGTGGCAAGGTTTTACGCCCCTGCATCTTATGGAATGACGCCAGAAGCTTTGAAGAATGCGCTGACATTCTGCGTGATTGCCCTCAAGCCAAAGCCATCACCGGCAATATTCCTTTAGCCGGCTTCACTGCACCCAAATTGTTGTGGGTGAAAAAACACGAACCAAAAATCTTTGAACAAGTGGCCAAGGTTCTGCTGCCCAAGGATTACATCCGCTACCGCATGACTGGCACTTATGGCTCAGACATGAGCGACAGCGCAGGCACTTATTGGCTGGATGTGGCCAGGCGTGATTGGTCAGACGTGATGTTGAAGGCCACATCGATGCGCCGCGACCAGATGCCAGACTTGTTCGAAGGCACTGATGCCACCTGCCGCATCACTGATAAGCTGGCCCGGGAATGGGGCATGCCCTTAAAGCCCGTGGTGGCAGGCGGTGGTGGCGATAACGCCTCAGCGGCCGTGGGAATTGGCGCAGTGCTTGATGGCGATGCGGTCTTGTCGCTCGGCACATCGGGTGTGATGTTTGTGACGAATGCGAAGTTCTCACCAAACACCGCGCGTGCAGTGCATGCGTTTTGCCATGCAGTGCCTAACACATGGCACCAAATGGGCGTGATTTTATCAGCAACCGATTCCATTGAATGGTTAGCGCGGCTTCTAAAAACACCTGCACCAAAACTTACTGCCGCACTGGGCAAAAAACTTTTAGGCCCATCAGAAGTTTTGCTGATGCCATATTTCTCAGGCGAGCGCACCCCGGTGGGTGATTCACAAATTCGCGCCGCTTTCATCGGCTTGAGCCAAGAGAGTGACGCCAAAGTGATGACCCATGCGGTGTTAGATGGTGTTGCTTTTGCATTCCGTGAATCGCTGGATGCATTGCGTGGTGGTGGCGCAACCGTCAACCGCCTCACAGCTGTCGGTGGCGGCACACATTCTGAAATCTGGTTGAAGATCATCGCCACTGTGTTGAACATGCCGCTTGATCTGCCAGCCGCTGGTGATGTGGGTGGCGCCTTCGGCGGTGCGCGCATGGGGCTAATGGCGGCCACTGGCGCATCATTCAAAACCGTTTGCACCAAACCTAAAATCGCTCGCACCATAATGCCTGAGAAAAAAGCTCAGGCCGCTTATGAGGCTGCATATCACCGTTATACAAAAATCTATTCTGCTGTGAGGAACATAAAATGAGCTTCTATTCCATCGATAAGCCAATTAAATTTGAAGGCCCAAAAAGCAAAAATGCTTTGGCCTATAGATATTACAATCCATCACAAAAAGTGTTGGGCAAAACCATGCGCGATCATTTGCGTTTTGCGGTTTGCTATTGGCACACATTGTGTTGGCCTGGCAGTGATCCATTTGGTGGCGAAACTTTCCTACGTGAATGGCATCATATGGCTGATCCGATGGCGGCAGCGCGCATGAAGGCTGATCTGATGTTCGAGACGTTGCGCTTGCTCGACGTTGATTTTTTCACCTTCCATGATCTGGACATCGCGCCTGAAGGCAAAAACCTGCAAGAATTCAACGCTAATGTTACTGAGATTGCAGGCTACATCAAAAAACTAATGAAGAAGCATGACAAGAAGCTGCTGTGGGGCACGGCCAATATGTTCTCCAACCGCCGCTTTATGGCGGGTGCTGCCACCAATCCAGATCCAGATATGTTTGCTTATAGTGCCGCCCAAGTGAAACATGCGCTTGATGTTACGCATTCACTCAAAGGCGAAAACTATGTGATGTGGGGCGGGCGTGAAGGTTATGAAACGCTCATCAACACCCGCATTGGCCAGGAGCTGCATCAAGCCGGCCGCTTCCTTTCTCTGGTTGTCGATTACAAACACAAGATCGGTTTCAAAGGCCCAATCTTGATTGAGCCAAAGCCCAAGGAACCAAGCACCCATCAATATGATTACGATGTGGCTACTGTGTGGAGCATGATTAAATCCTACGGCTTGGAAAAAGACGTGAAGATGAACGTGGAGCAAAACCACGCCATTCTGGCCGGCCACACCTTTGAGCATGAAATTGCACTGGCTTCAGCGTATGGCATTTTTGGTTCATTGGATTTGAACCGCGGCGGCTATCAAGTGGGCTGGGATACAGACCAGTTCGCCATGAACGTACCAGAACTTACAATCATGATGCTTGAAGTCATCCGCGCTGGCGGCTTCACCACGGGCGGCATGAATTTTGATGCCAAAATCCGTCGTCAATCTATTGATCCCGATGACCTCTTGCATGGCCATGTGGCCTCGATGGATGCTTGCGCACGCGGTTTGTTGAATGCAGAAA
>DATCEN010000384.1:0-3651 GCA_036510015.1 Aestuariivirga sp. | reverse complement strand
TCCATATTGAATTTACGGTATTGGCCTTTGATGAAACCATCTGGCCCGGCGACAATCATTGCGCCAACCGCATGCGCACCTTGTATGTGGCTATTGTCATATACCTCGATACGGTTTGGAACTGAGGCCAAATCGAAAACTTTCGCCACACCTTCCAACAATTTCGTCTGTGATGACGTCTCGGCCATCTTGCGGCCCACAGCTTCACGCGCATTGGTGGCCGCATGTTCCACCAATGATTTTTTAGTGCCGCGCTGTGGCACAAAGATTTCAACTTTGTGCCCGGCCTGCGCCGTGAAGGCCTCTTCCAGCAATTCACGTTCAGCGACATCATCAGACAGGAGCAACTGCGCGGGCACTTGCTTGCCATCATAAAACTGGGCGATGAAGCTTTCGAGTAACTCAGGCACCTCGATGGTTTTGTCGGCCTTGGGAAAATAGGCGCGGCCGCCCCAATTTTGACCAGAGCGAATGAAAAACACCTGCACACAAAATTGCCCGCCCTCTTGAGCAAGGCCAAACACATCAGCCTCATCCACGCCTTCGGGGTTGATGTCTTGCGTGGCGGTAACAAAACTCAACGCGCGAATGCGGTCACGCAAGCGGCCTGCATCTTCAAAGTTCATGGCCTCAGAAGCTGCTTCCATGTCAAGCGCTAATAGAGCCTTCACCTCATTGCTTTTGCCGGTCAAAAACCCTTCCGCCTCGCGCACTAAGGCGTCATAATCGGGTTTGGCAATAAAACCCACACAAGGCGCTGAGCAGCGCTTGATTTGATGCAATAAACATGGCCGCGTTCGGTTAGAATAAACACTATCATTACAGCTTCTTAGAAGGAATGCTTTCTGTAAAGTATTAAGCGCGTTATTCACTGCACCTGCTGAAGCAAAGGGGCCATAATAACTACCCTTTCGGCTTCGCGCGCCGCGATGTTTAGTGAGCTGCGCGAATTCATGGTCCTTGGCAATGAAGATATAGGGAAAGCTTTTATCGTCGCGCAAAAGCACATTGAATTTTGGCTTCAGCTTTTTGATGAAATTGGCTTCAAGCAACAACGCCTCTGCCTCTGACCCAGTTACCACAAATTCCATGTGGCGAGTGAGGGAAATCATCAAGGCAATTCGGTAATTGTGGCCTTGGCCACGCGCATAGTTTGAAACACGATTTTTGAGGTTTCGGGCTTTTCCGACATAAAGCGCATCGCCCTTGTCATCAAACATACGGTAAACGCCAGGCTTAGACGGAAGCCTGGTTACAAAATCCGCGATCAGTTCAGCACCTATGAGGGGTGTTTCAGCCATGGCTGTGATGTGGCCTCACAACCGGCCTCTTTCAATCTCCACGCCGACACTTTTTGCATTGGGAATGATATCGGGCTTTTCAATGCGCACCCGCGCCGCCACAACGCGTTTATCTTTGAGACAGGCATCAGCGAATTTCTCAGCTAAGGTTTCAACCAAATTCACATGGCCTTCAGCCACAATCGTTTCGCATTTTGTTACGATGATTGCGTAAGAAACCACGTGACTGATGTCATCAGGCATTGGCCCATCTGATTCCCGCACCGATAAATCGATATTCACCACAATGCGTTGCGGCTTTAGTTTCTCCGCATCGTGAATGCCGATCAGCGCCAGCATTGTCAGATCGCGCACAAACACATGGCGAATACGCGCACCAGCATTGGCCACGTGGTTAGAAAATTGGGTTGGAGCGCTCATTCATTCACCTCAACAATATCCTTGGTTTTCCACGCCAAATGCTGACCACCATCCAGCGCAATCATTTGCCCAGTCAACGCCGGTTGTGACAAGATGAACTTCACCGCTGCCGAAATTTCTGCTGGCGACGTTCCGCGTTTAAGCAAGGTCAAGCTTTCCTGCCGCGCAAAACTAGCATCAGACATCCGCGCCGATGGCAAAGCTGGACCGGGCCCAATGGCATTCACGCGGATGCGCGGGGCCAACGCTTGCGCTAAAGTTTGTGTGGCTGTCCATAAAGCCGATTTCGACACTGTATATGAGAAAAACCTTGGGTTAAGTTTCAGCACGCGCTGATCTATAATGTTGATAATGTTACCAAATGTTCCGGGGGGAAGCGCCTCAGCAAAAGCTTGCGACAGCATCACGGGGGCACGCAAATTGATATCCATATGCCGCCCCCATGAGGCCGCAGAAACTTCGCCAATTTCATCCTCTTCAAAAATCGAAGCGTTGTTGATGAGCACTGAAAGAGAGCCAAGCTGCTCTACAGCGGCACCAACCAAACGTTCCCCAATGTCCGCCTCGGCCAAATCACCTTGCAACAGCGCAACCTTGCGACCCAGTGTACGAATGTCCGCCGCGACAATCTCGGCTTCAGCACGCGATGAATTGAAATGCAACGCAATGTCATAGCCATCCGCAGCAAGATCAAGTGCCAACTGCCGGCCAATGCGCCGCGCTGCACCAGTGATGAGAGCCGCACCCTTAGTTTTGTCATTCATGTTTGACCAGCCTCATTAAATCTTCGCGCGTTGAAGTGAAATCACTCACAATCCAATAATCCTCAGCCTTTTGCAGCGCTGCTCCCATATCAGGCCCTGCCTGAAAGCCAACGCTGAGTAAATCTTTGCCCGTCAACGGCAATACCGGTTTTGCCCAGCGATCAGCCAAGCGCAGCAGTTTTTTCCATTTGGCATCCGCTAGCGAAGCGCGTGATCGAGCCCAAGACAATGAGACTCTATCGCGCCAAGCCTGAGGGCCTAACTGATAAAGCAACGCGCGTCGTTCTTTCTCACGTAGTGAAGGCGTGATCTGTGGCGCAGATATGGCCGCTTGAATGCGATCAGCTTCAGCATTGGACAGGCGCAATTTCTCTTTCAAGTTTTCAGGCTCCTTTGCCAAAGCCATCAACCGCAAAATATCATCCGTGGGCAGACGCTTCATCACCCGCCATTCATCAGTATACGGAATAATTTGCCCCAAAACGCCAGCTTTCGCCATCACTTGCAAAGCCGCCACCGCGCCTTGTGCCACCAGCAACTTCAACAGTTCTTGGCGCAGCCTTTCAGCCGAAATTTGCGTGAGCCCTTTGCGCAATTTTTTGCAGGCCGCCAAACCTTTAGCGTCAGGCCTGCCTTTGCCATAAGCGGCATGAAACCGAAAGAAACGCAAAATCCGTAAATAGTCTTCTTCGATGCGCTGTGCGGCCACCCCAACAAACTTGATTCTCTTTCTGCGTATATCAGTATAACCATCTGTAAAATCGTATAATTTTCCTATTGGATCGCAATACAAAGCATTGATAGTAAAGTCTCTTCTGGCCGCATCTTCTTCAAAGCTTTTAGTGAACAAAACCACGGCATGACGGCCGTCTGTTTCAATATCGCGGCGCAATGTCGTCACCTCGAAAGCCGCAGCTCGGTTGACCACTGTCACAGTGCCATGTTCGAGCCCTGTGGGGTGAACCCCAAAGCCCGCACCACGCGCCAATTGCATCACATCGGTTGGTGAAAGTGTAGTAGCCAAATCCACATCACTGATGGGACGTTTCATCAAGGCATTACGCACAGCACCACCAGCGATGCGGGTTTGCCCGCCAGTGTTCAGCACGCCCAAAACTTTTTGCAAGCGCGGTTCATTCAGCCATTTTTCACGCGCCAAGCTGGGT
>DATCEN010000383.1:0-3548 GCA_036510015.1 Aestuariivirga sp. | reverse complement strand
CGTCATGGACAAATTTGGCCGGCGGAGATACTTCCGAATAGGTCCAGATCGGCCATTCATTTGAATAGAGATCAAGGGACGGCAATGTATCACACAGATCAAGATTGGCTTCCCAATAAGCGTCCACCGTTCCCACATCGCGCCAATAAGGTTCGCGTTCTAGACTTGAAC
Source organism: Aestuariivirga sp. (assembly GCA_036510015.1). Classification (GTDB taxonomy): domain Bacteria; phylum Pseudomonadota; class Alphaproteobacteria; order Rhizobiales; family Aestuariivirgaceae; genus Aestuariivirga. The sequence continues at coordinate 3,377 of DATCEN010000383.1, read as the reverse complement.
GCACACAGGATTTTGCAAAACGATGCGCTACTGCTTTTCCGTGTTTTACAATCCACGGAATGATGTCCTTGCCAAAATCGTGGGATGAAGTCTTATTAGCTGCATCTTCCGCCAACAATTTCAAAAGATAATCAGTATTGAAAACATAAATCCCCATGGACGCCAAAGCCATGGATGGGTTGCCGGGAATTGTCGGCGGGTCTTTTGGTTTTTCAACAAAGCCGACAATTCGGTCTTTCTCGTCGACATGCATCACACCAAAGCCGGTGGCTTCCATTTTGGGCACCTCTAGGCAGCCCACTGTAACATCAGCACCTTGGTCAACGTGCTGGCGTAACATCAATTCATAATCCATTTTGTAGATATGGTCGCCAGCCAACACGACAATATATTTGGGGCGGTAGTCAGTAATTATGTCAGCGTTCTGGTGAACTGCGTCGGCTGTGCCGAGATACCACATATCTTCAGACACGCGCTGGCTGGCAGGTAAAATATCAAAGCTTTCGTTGCGCTCTGGCCGCAGGAAGTTCCAACCCCGTTGCAAATGGCGGATCAAGCTATGGGCTTTATATTGTGTGGCCACGCCAAAACGGCGAATGCCGGAATTGAGTGCATTAGACAAAGCAAAATCAATAATGCGGGTTTTGCCACCAAAATAGACCGCAGGCTTAGCGCGCCTATCAGTTAGTTCCATCAGCCTAGAGCCTCGCCCACCAGCTAGAACATAAGCCATTGCTTCACGCGCTAAGGGCGCATCACGACGCGTTTCAACCATCTTAATCTCCCTCCAATTCTAGAATGAGTGTCGCCATCGGCGGCAAAGTGAGGCGGCCACTAGCGGGCCAACCACCACGCGGGCTGGCCAAACCGTTGACCACTCCGGCATTACCTTTGCCCGATCCAGCATAATGTGCCGCATCAGTATTGATCCGCTCCTGCCAACGGCCAGCCGCGGGCAGGGGAATTTCATAGGCTTCACGCGGCACAGGTGTGAGATTGGCGATCACCACAATGGGGTTCTCTTTGCCACCGGAATATCTCACCCAAGCAAAAACTGAATTGGCCTGGTCATCCGCAATCAACCATTTGAAACCCTCGGCTTCACAATCGCGCGCATAAAGGGCTGGGTTTGCGGCATAAAGATGATTGAGGTCACGCAGCAAAGCTTGCACGCCCTTGTGCGGGGCGAACTCATTCAAATTCCAATCCAGCGATTTATTCTCGCTCCATTCATCCCACTGCGCGAACTCTTGGCCCATGAACAATAGCTTCTTGCCGGGATAGCCCCACATGAATGCGTAATAGGCGCGCAAAGCTGCAAATTTCTGCCAATCATCGCCAGCCATTTTGCGAATGAGGGAACCTTTGCCATGCACAACCTCGTCATGGCTGAGCGGCAGAACAAAATTTTCGGTAAAGGCATACAGCAGGCCGAAAGTGAGATCATTGTGGTGAAACTTACGGTGCACGGGATCACGCTGTAAATATTCGAGCGTGTCATGCATGAAGCCCATGTTCCATTTAAAGCCAAAACCAAGGCCACCCATCGAAGTGGGTTGCGACACACCCGGAAAAGCCGTGGATTCTTCTGCAATCGTCACAATGCCGGGGTGCTTGGCGTAACACACTTCATTCATGCGTTTGAGGAAACTAATGGCCTCAAGATTTTCATTGCCACCATGTTCGTTGGGCACCCACTCACCGGATTTGCGCGAATAGTCCAAGTATAGCATTGAGGCCACGGCATCCACGCGTAATCCGTCAATGTGATAACGATCCAACCAAAACAGCGCATTGGCAATAAGGAAGTTTTGAACTTCTGTGCGGCCAAAATTATAGATCGCAGTGTTCCAATCTGGGTGAAAGCCACGACGCGGGTCTTGATGCTCATAAAGTGCTGTGCCATCAAAATGCGCCAGCCCAAATTCATCCGTTGGGAAATGTGCAGGCACCCAATCGAGTATTACGCCAATTCCGGCTTCGTGCGCTTTATCAACAAAATAAGCAAAATCATCCGGCCTGCCAAAACGCGAAGTTGGTGCAAACAAACCGGTGGGTTGATAACCCCAGCTTGGATCAAATGGATGCTCGCTGATTGGCATCAGTTCGATATGTGTAAAGCCCATCCACTGCACATAAGGTATCAACTGCTCCGCCAATTCGCGGTAGTCGAGCATGGTATTGCCTTGTTTGCGCCGCCAGCTGCCAGCGTGAACTTCATAGATCGACATGGGCGAACGGCGCGCATCACGCTTGGCGCGCGCCACCAAATAGGCAGCATCATTCCACTTGAAACCGTCGGTGCGCCAAACGCGTGAAGCTGTGCGTGGGCGAAGCTCTGCCGCAAAGGCGAAGGGATCAGCCTTCAACGGCAGCTTATTGCCACCGCTGATCAATTCAAATTTATAAGTCGTGCCTTCTTTTAATTCCGGGATGAAAATTTCCCACACGCCAGTGGCGCGTTTGCGCATCGGGTTCCTGCGTCCATCCCAGTTGTTAAAATCACCAATAACTGAAACGCGCTCAGCATTGGGTGCCCAAACCGCAAAGTGAACCCCCGCAACCCCTTCGTGGGTGATGAGATGTGCACCCAATTTATCATAGAGATCGAAGTGAGAACCTTCGGCGGTGAGATAGTCATCAATCTCACCTAACACTGGCCCAAAGCAATAGGGATCAATAATATCCCAGCTGCCGCTCGCATTATGGGCTTTGAGGCGCAAATGTTCGCGCTTCTTGGTTTTTAAAATGCCTTCAAAAAAGCCGGCACTATCAATTAATTTTAATGAGCCTAGCGAAACGCCATCGAGGCTTTCGACTTCAACTGCTTCAGCTCCCGGCATAAAAGCCCGAGCCACAAACTCTTTGCCATATTGGTGAATTCCCAAAAATGCAAAGGGGTTCGCATTGCGTCCAGAGACGACTGCTTGGATTTCATCATGGCTGATTTTCTCAGCTCTCACTTGGATACTCCGAAATACTTACAACCCGACTAGATGCTAATTCGCAGGACTTGGCAAGTACCCAAACGTCAGTGAATTTTAATGCGCCTCGACGCCCCAAATGTCTTTGGCATATTCTCTAATCGTGCGGTCAGATGAGAACCAGCCCATGCCTGCTACATTGAGCAGGGCTTTGCGGTACCATTCCGGCGGGTTATTCCACAACTGGTCAACCTTATTGAGGGCATCCGAATAAGGCCCAAAATCAGGTGTGACCATGAACCAATCAGATTCGGTGAGGTTTTCAACAAAGCCCCGATAACGCGTTGGCTCTCCGGGTGAGAATATACCACTGGCTATAGCCGTCAGAGCGGCCTTCAAATGAGGCGAGTGGTCAATCACATCCGATGGCTTATGGCCAACAGCGCGACGCTC
>DATCEN010000382.1:0-5543 GCA_036510015.1 Aestuariivirga sp. | reverse complement strand
CTGTGTCTGTCCCTATCATGCGAACAGGCGAGCCGTCGGGCGCCCAGGCGTCGGGAGCGCCTTTGCTCGCGATCCAGATGTAGTGGCCGTTCTGGTGGCGCTCGCGATACTCAAATACGTTCCACGGAATTTCTCCCGAATTCTGCTTGGCGATAGTCTCACGTATCCGATCACGGTCGTCTGGATGAACGCGGCTAAGCCAGACCTCGGAGTTACTATCGACCTCCTCATCTACATCGAAGCCCCGAATTCGCTTCCACATTGGTGAGTAGTAGACTGTGTTCTTCGCGACATCTGCTTCCCAGACACCTTGTCCGGTATTTTCTAGTGCGAAGGCCCACCGTCTCTGGCTCGAGGCGAGGGCCTCTTCTGTGCGCTTTTGCTCAGTGATGTCTTCTGACATTGCGAGCAAATATTGCGGCTGACCGGCTTCGTCCAAGACAGGCATCTTGACCGTACGAAGGATGCGGACACCTTTGTGAAGTGTGGTGATCTCTTCTTCGGGGATCACCTGCGCTTTGCCCGAGGCGAGCACCTCGCGGTCGCGAGACACAAAGAACTCTGCTTGTTCTTTCGGAAAAAGATCGAAGTCATTCTTGCCCAGCGCGCTCTGCCTCAATACGCCGGTCAGTGCTTCAGCGTGTCGGTTCAGGAGTACAAAGCGAAGGTTGCGTGCTTCCTTGACGGCTACCATTGCCGGAATGTTCTCGATCACCATGTTGAGAAACGATGATGTGCGACGCAAAGTCTCGGATGGTTCAGCTATCTCGGCCTGCGGCACCGTTGGACTTGCGGGCCTGAGACGCCCGATTTGCGGTTGTTTCTTTTTCTTCATCGTTCGCGCGGTCCAATCTCTCGCGGACCATCAGCATGTTACGAAATAGTGAATATAGGCTAAACGGACAGCGGACCGTTTCGCGCGTCGCGGAAGGTCCAACAAGGCTTGCGTGGGGGTATCAAATGGCGCCTCGCCATGAAGACACCATGAGGTCTTAGCATCGCTACTCAAGGCCCCTATGACGGAATTGGCGCTCACGGCTTACCAATGCCAGAGTGAACGTGCCGTTGAATTAGACATAAATTTTATTTACCAAAGCGTTCATCAAAGGCATAGCCAGCGCCGCGCACCGTGCGGATCGGATCGTCTTCTTTGCCGCGCGATAAGTTTTTGCGCAAACGACCAACATGCACATCCACCGTGCGCTCATCGACCTCAGCATCATTGTGCCAAACGCGGTCAAGCAATTGGGCCCGTGAATAAACGCGGCCAGTTGATTGCATGAGATATTCCAGCAAACGGAACTCAGTGGGCGAAAGATTAACATCACGCACCCCGCGCGAAACGCGGCGCTTGGCGCGGTCCAGCCTGATTTCGCCGCGGATGAGTTCATCCGCCACTGCCTCAGGCTTTGAGCGGCGCAGCATTGACTTGGCGCGCGCCATCAATTCCGGCACCGAGAATGGCTTCACCACATAATCATCGGCCCCCGTGGCAAGGCCGCGTACGCGCTCTGATTCCTCGCCACGCGCGGTGAGCATGATGATGGGAAGCTTTTGGGTTTCAGTTCGGGCGCGCAACAAGCGACAAACTTCAATGCCCGAAAGGCCCGGCAACATCCAATCCAGGATCAGTAAATCTGGCGTTTCGTCCGCGATTGCGGCATGCACTTCTTCGCCAGATTCAATCACCCGGGTGCGAAACCCTTCTGCTTCAAAATTATATTTGAGCAGTTGGTGGATTGCCGGTTCATCTTCAACAATAAGCACAGAGGCCGTCATCTTGTGTCACCGAGGTGAACTGCTGTTGTGCTGGTGTCGTCCTTCTTGGGGCGCTGCTCTCGCAACATTTCGCCGTTCACGAGATAATAGATATTCTCGGCGATGTTGGTGGCGTGATCTCCAATGCGTTCAATGTTCTTTGTCGCAAATAGCAGATGTGTACAGCCGCTGATCATGCGCGGGTCTTCCATCATATAGGTGAGAAGTTCGCGGAAGATGGAATTGAACAGCGCATCCAAATCTTCATCATGACGCCAAACTTCCATGGCCTTAACGGCGTCATTGGCAGCTAAGGCGTCGAGCACCAACTTCAATTGAGATTTCGAAAGTTGTCCCATACGTTCCAAGCCCGTCGCCAGGCGGCGCGGAATGGCAGCGTCAATGGCGTGGGTGCGCTTGGCGATGTTTTTAGCAAGATCCCCGATGCGCTCAATATCAGCAGCGATGCGAACAGAAACCATGATGTTGCGCAAATCCTGAGCCAGTGGCTGACGCTTGGCGATGATCAAAACGGCTTTTTCTTCAATCTCGATTTCAATTTCATCCAAACGCAGATCGCCCTTGATGACTTCATCGGCCAGTTTGGTATCACGGCGGATCAGCGCATCAACGCTTTTGGCCAGCTGTTCTTCGGCAATGCCACCCATTTCATAGAGCATTGATTTGAGAGTGGTGAGGTCATTGTCATAGGATTTGACGATATGATCAGACATAAAAACTCCTCAGCCGATAAGGCCAGTGGTATAATCTTGGGCGAGCCTCATTTTCTCCAATAAGGTGCTTCGCCACAGCATGTAAATAAAACGCATGAGGCTTTTGCGACATCGGAGCAACGGTATTATGACAGTTTAAGATTATGATTTATATAGTGGAATTGAAAATGAAAAAGTGCTACCGTCGCCTTCAATAGAATGCACATCCAATTTGCTACGATGGCGTAACAAAATGTGTTTGACGATGGCAAGGCCTAGCCCTGTGCCGCCACGCTGGCGACTTTCTTGGGTGGAGACACGGTAGAAACGTTCAGTCAAACGCGGCAAATGGATTTGCGCGATGCCTTTGCCAAAGTCTTGAATAGCGAGTGTTCCTGTCTCACTGTTACTGGCACAAGACATCACAACTTGTTTGCCGGAGCTGCCGTATTTGACGGCGTTCTCCAGAAGATTTTGCGCCACTTGCAGAAGCTCCTCGCCGTCACCTGAAACGAAAACTTCGGCATCGCCAGTGAGGCTGACTTCAACACCGAGTTCTTTTGCCAACTGGCCCAAGTTGCTTCTGGCCTGTTTGGCGATTTGCGGCAGAGACACTTTGGCGCTGGGTCTAACATGCGCGTTCAGCTCAATGCGGCTGAGGGTCAACAGATCATCGATCAAGCGCTTCATGCGCAGGGCTTGGGTGAGCATGGTGGCCAAAAACATGTCGCGGCCCTTGGCATCATTCTTGGCCGGCCCCTGCAAGGTTTCAATGGCGCCGAGAATGGAAGACAAAGGCGTGCGCATTTCATGGCTGGCATTGGCGACAAAATCTGAGCGCATTTTTTCAATGGCCTGAGCGCGGGTGAGATCACGCAAGATAACTAATACCTGGTCGTCATTGCCGAGACTAGCAATATGGGCACTGATTTGTCGCGGTGGATTGGAATAAATATCGAAATCAATAATTGCTGGGCGGTGGGTTGAACGCACACTGGCCAAGGCGCTTGCAAATGCTGAGGATCTGATCACGGATGACGCGGCCAAGCCATTTGGATCAAGTTCGAAAGCCTCCTTAGCCGCGACGTTGGCGGCAGTCACCACCCCCTCATGGTTGATGATGAGTGCGCCATCCGGCAAGGCCTGCAGAAAATCAGCAACCATGTTTTCCATTCAATTGTACTCAAATTTCATAGGTCTCGTTTACCATGTCCCGATCACAAAACAGTGTTTTAAGCATAGTATTGTAACAACTCTAAGTTAAGGCTTCTGGCCTAATAGCCGATACGGTCAGGGCATTGACGTTCAAGCAATTGGCACGGCAATTGCTGCACTTGAGGTCGGTATGGAAAAAGTTTTCGGTCAATACGAGGCGGCGATGCAAAACGGCGGCGAATTTCTCGCCAGGGCGGAATATGGCGTTCTAACTTTAACGATTTACGATGATTTAGAACAGGTGAAGCCCCTGTGGCAGGCTTTTGAACAAACGGCATTGCTGACGCCATTTCAAACCACGGCTTGGGCTTACCAATGGTATCGCCATATTGGCACAATTGAAATGGTTAAGCCCGTGGTGGTTGTGGCTGAAGACAAGCTTGGCGTGCTGTTTATCATGGCGCTACAAATTGAATCAGGTGTGTTGCGCAAGTTGAGTTTTCTGGGCAGCGATCTCAATGACTTCAACTGCCCGCTGTTTGCAGCAGATTATGCCGCGCGTGCCGCAGGCATTGAGATGCGTGATGTTTGGCACCAGATTGTAAAGCTGATAGACGGGCAACAAGGTTTGCAGCATGACTATGAGCGGCTGGAAAAAATGCCAGATCAAATTTGCGGTCTTGCAAACCCAATGCTGTCGTTGAATGTGTCACTCACCCCAAGCCATGCCTATCGCACGGCGATGTTGGGCGATTGGGAAACGTTTTACGCCAGCAGACGCGATGGCAACGCCAGATATAAAGACCGCGCAAATCGCAAAAAACTGGAAAAGCTTGGCGCAGTCACATTGGTCAGCCCTGAAGAACCAACCGAGATTCGCACCCTTATTGATACTTTGATCAAAATGAAATCGGCACGATTTGAACAGAAGGGTGTGTCGAACTTTCTCACCAAGCCTGGCTATGCGGATTTCTACCGCGCGATGGCCGCAGAAGAGCGTGGGCTGGTGCATGTCAGCCAGCTTAATGTTGGGCAAAATGTTACCGCTGCCAATTTCGCATTGATGTTCCGTGGTGGCTATTATTATGTACTCAACAGTTTTGCGCTGGGCGAAACCGATAGGCTTGGCCCGGGCAAAATTCATATGCGCGAGTTGATGAAAACCTTCATTGAAAAAGGTTACACCGCATTTGATTTCACCATTGGTGATGAGCCTTACAAACTTGAATGGTGTGAAAGCAAAAGCCCACTCTATGATCACATGGATGCAGCAACCATGAAGGGCAGGGCGGCGCTGGCTTATTGGTCGGCCTTTCAATCCACCAAGCGCTATATCAAGCAAACGCCTGCGCTTTGGAATGCCTATAGTAAATTGCGTGGGGCATTTGGAGCGCGCAAAGCTGGCTAAGGTGATGAGCAAGAAGCCTGCCAAAAAAGCCGAATCAAAAATCGCCGTTGTGATTGCAACGCGCGGACGGCCCGATATTGTTGCAGCAACAGTGAAACGCTTGTTGGATCAAAGCCTGGTGCCAGATCATATCTATGTCATTGGCTCACAGGCCAGCGACATCGCCATGCTCAAACCAATTAAAAGCAGGCTCACAACTTTGGTGGGGCGCGTTGGCTCTGCACATCAGCGTAATGATGGCTTGGCTTTAACCGGCAAGCGTTATGACATCATCGTTTTCTTCGACGATGATTTCATCCCATCGCATTACTGGATTGAGCGCATGGCCGAAGTTTTTGATACCAAAGGTGATGTGGTGGGCCTTAGCGGTATTATTTTGGATGATGGCACCAAGACAGCAGGCATTAATGTTTCTGATGCAGATGCGATGGTAAAGCGTCAAGACCGCGAAGTTGGTGCGACGCAGAAAGTTTCAAACAGCTTTGCCCATGGCGGCAATGTGGGTTGCA
>DATCEN010000381.1:0-3654 GCA_036510015.1 Aestuariivirga sp. | reverse complement strand
TGGTTTGCCAACATGGTGTGGAACCATAGACATGATCCGGCATCAGGTGAGCCACATCCAGATAACCGGCCCGGTACCGGATATTTCGGCGGAATTTTGCTGCAAGAATGGGATGCTAAAACCAAGAAGCTGAAGGGCCCTGTAAGAAATATTTATGCTGGTTCATCTCGTGGTTTGGTCGAGGGGCCACATTTGTTTAAACGCGGTGGCTGGTATTATCTGACCACAGCTGAAGGTGGCACCGGCTATGAGCATGCGATTACTTACGCCCGCTCGTGCAAAATCATCGGACCTTATGAAACCCATCCGGATTTGCATTTATTGACGGCTGATGGCGCACCAGCTGATGCGTTGCAACGCTCTGGCCATGGGCAAATGGTTTTTCTCAAGGATGGTTCAATCTATCACACCCATCTGACGTGTCGCCCCCTGCCCGGTCTGAAGCGCAGCGTTATGGGCCGCGAGACTGGCATTCAGAAAGTGGTGTTTAGCGCTGATGGCTGGCCGCGGTTGGCACAAGGCGGGCTTTTTGCATTACGTGATGTTGAAGCGCCGAAGCTTAAGCCGCATCCATTTAAACCCGAACCCGTGCGCCATAAATTTAACAGCAACAAACTGCCTTTGGTTTTCCAGTGGTTGCGCACGCCAGAACCAAAACGGATTTTCTCGCTTACGGCACGCAAAGGTTGGCTTAGACTTATTGGCCGCGAAAGCATCGGCTCGTGGTTTGAACAGGCGTTGGTGGCGCGGCGACAAACTTCATTTGTCTATCGCGGCGAAACCAAACTTGAGTTCAAACCGCAGACGTTTCAACAGATGGCCGGACTTGTTGCCTATTATAATCGCCATCAATTTCACTATTTCTATATTAGTGCAAATGATGCGGGCGAGAGATGTTTGAACATCCAATCCTGCCCAGGGCTTTGGCCGGAAGGCAATTTGCAGTTTCCACTTGGCACGGGCATTTTATTGCCAAGCAAGGGCGCTGTTTTCATGCGTGTTGATGTTGATCATGCGCAGTTGCAGTTTCGTTATTCCCTCAACGGCACAGATTGGCAGAATGCCGGCCCACATCTGGATGCTTCAGTTTTGTCAGACGAAGGCGGGCGCGGCGAGCATGCAGATTTTACCGGTGCTTTTGTGGGCATGGCAGCGCAAGATTTAACGGGTAATGCGCTGCCTGCAGATTTTCAATATTTTGAATATCGCGATTTGAAATAAGAAAGCCGGAGGCCTCTCTCCGGCTTTGGCTTTTCGCGATGAGGAACGGTTTTTATTCCTTGTCTTCTTTTAGCGATTCCTTGAGATTTTCCTTCATTGTCTCTTCGTCACCGCCAGCCATGGACTTACCCATGGCAACGTTTGCCGCTTTCACAATGAGGAATAGAATCGCGGCAATGATGAGGAAGTTGACAGCTTCGGTCAGGAACTTGCCGATCTCAATGCTCTCACCAATTTTGATGTCATCAAAATTTGGCTTGCCCGCGATGAGGCCGATGATGGGCATCAATACATCATGAATGGCGGACTTAACCACCGAGCTAAAGGCAAGGGCCATGATCAAACCAATAGCGATATCCAGCACATCGCCTTTGAGTGCGAAATCACGAAATTCTTTTAGCATTTTATCCTCTCCCTTTTTGGCTGTCTCAGCAGCTTGGTCAAGACTGTAATGTTAAACGGCCGTTACGTGAAGACTCAAAATACCTGCTGCATAACTCTGCTTTACAAAAGCGCCCAAACCCCTGGCCAGCTTTCATTCACCAGCAGCAATGACACGATCAACAGCGCAATCTCAACCAAACGGAAGAACAGTTTTTCAGGCACGATCTGTGTGAGACGGTAACCTGCCCAAGCGCCAAACAGAGCCATGGGCACCAGCCAAATCACGGTCTCCAAGCTGGTAAAGCTCACCTGCCCTAAGGCAATATAGGGCGGGAGCTTCATGAGGTTAACCACCGCGAAAACAATGGTGGAGGTTCCGGCATAAATCATCTTGGGCATCTTTTGCGGCAGTGTGTACATATTAAACGGTGGGGCACCGGCATGACTGACAAAACTGGTGAAACCCGTGATCGCGCCCCAGAAAATTCCACGCGGCAGATCGGCTGGCTTTGATGGCACCACGCGCCAAGCCTTAGTAAAAGCATCGACGCAATAAACCAGGCCGATGAGGGCCACAAACAGTTTCACCACATCTTCATTGGTGATGCGCGCCGTTGCCCAGCCAATGGCAATGCCTAATGCAGCAGCCGGAATAAGAATGAGAAGATTGCGTTTGCTATATTCGCGGCGGTAAATCCACAGGCCGTAAATATCGCTGACGTTATAGAGCGGGAGCAACAAACCAGCGGCGGCACCAGCTGGCATCACCAAGCTGAGCATTGGCACGGCCAGCATGCCCGACAGCGGCAACCCACCTTTGGCTGTGCCTACGACAAAAGCGGTGAGCAGCGCCAAGGCCCAAAAAACAAGTGAATCATTCATTTTTCTTCAGGCCCCAGCGCCAACGTATTATAATCCAGTTTCAGATAGCGGCAAATGTGTTCAACGACAAAGTTGTGGTCGTCACGCTGGGGAATACCAGAGACAGTGATGGTGCCGACAACGCCAACATTTTTGATGGCGATGGGAAAGCTTCCGCCATGGGCGGCAAATTCAATTGGCAGCACACCTTCGCTTTCATTCAACTGCTTGCCACTGCTGGCCAACTCACGGCCCGCGCGGTAAGAACTTTTGTGTAAGCGCATAACGACATTGATTTTGCGCTGTACCCAGTTTTCATTTGCGGGCGTTGTGCCGGGCAGCGCTGTGTAAAATAACTTTCGGCCCGCAATGCGAATGTCGATAACGAAGGGATGTTTCAACGCAATCGCAGCATCGCGCATTTGACTGCCCAAGGCCCAAGCATCAGCTTCTGAGAAGTTTTCAAATTGCAGGAGCTGTTCCTGAACTTTGATTTGCGCTATATCTTTGCCCAATGACATCACTACCCCACATTACCGAAGTTTAATTCGATTTGCCGCTATTCAAAAATCGCCTTAATGAACTAAGATAATTCTCGAAGGCGACGAATCCCGTTGCCCGCCAGCTTAACCGCCTGAGAAGCAGGCGACCACAAAAAGGGATATAAAATGTCACTTACTCTCAGAAATTTTGGTCTCGCTGCCATTTTGGCAGTTTCAGCCAGCGCCTTTTTACCCAGCCAAGCTTCAGCCCTTTCAATGTCCGATTGCAGCGCCAAGTATAAAGCTGCTAAGGCCGCCGGCACCGATGGCGGATTGAAATGGAATGATTTCCGCAAAGCTCAGTGCGCCGCTGATGCTGCAGCAGCGCCCGCCGTCGCTGCACCAGCTGCTGCCGTAGCAGCTGCTCCTGCCGCTGCTGCAACCGCAGCTTCTGGGCCAACGTTGAAAGAATGTTCAGCTGCTTGGAAAGCCCTGAAGGCAGCTGGCACAGTTCCGGCTGGCATGAAGTGGAAAGAGTTCGTAGCTGCCAAGTGCCAAGTATCTGCTGCAAGTGCTGCGCCTGCAGCGCCTGCTCCTAAGATGGCCGCTCCTGCTGCACCCGCACCTAAGATGGCTGCACCTGCTACCCCGGCCGTTCCAGCCGCACCCGCAGCTGCTGCAACTAAGATGGCTGCACCTGCCGCCA
>DATCEN010000380.1:0-11328 GCA_036510015.1 Aestuariivirga sp. | reverse complement strand
TCATCCTGCGCGGGCCGCCAGCATTCATCAGGTCCGACAACGGCCCGGAGTTCGTGGCCCAGAAAGTCAGGGACAGGATTGCGGCGGTTGGCGCAAAGACGCCCTTTATCGAACTCGGCTCACCTTGGGAGAACGGATACTGCGAAAGCTTCAATGTCCGCTTCAGGGATGAACTGCTCAACGGCGATATCTTCTACACGCTGCGCGAAGCCCATATACTCATCGAAAATTGGCGTCGCCACTACAATACGGTGAGGCCACACAACGCACTAGGTTACCATCCACCTGCACCTGAAACCATCATCCCAATAGACCAGAGGCCGATCATGCACTAACATTCAACACGGACAACTCGACGAGGGCAGTCCACATTCGTAGCTGACTTTCTTGGACAAGAACCTCTTCAGCAGTCTACGCAAATTATAACTTTGCAGCACAAGAAGAAATGAACATTGCTACTCGCTTATTCCTGTCAGCCCATTTGTCCCATGATGTTGACGCGGAACGTCATCCGGGTCGAAATCTACGCGGCGGTCGATTGGTCGGATTTCCACCGTGGTGTCAAACTATTATGGCGCAAATTTTCGCCAACCCAATGATGCAGCCGTATCAGCCGTGTCCTCAGATCATCGATCTCTTCCGATTAAAGTTGAGTCATAGTGGGGCCGAGGTCAATTAAGCTCTTTACTAATATTAGCAAATCGATTAGCAAATTGAGCGTGCTGGACTACGAAAGAGAAGATCCGCAAACGGACGCTCCAAGGGCCTTGCTCATAAATAGCTTAAATTTTACCACTTTCAGCTTCATTGGAGGATAAGAACTATGAAATATACACTTAGACTTGCCACCTCGGCCACCTTGGGCCTTGTACTTGGAACTGCTGCGCTATTGCCTGCGCAGGCCGCAGACAAACCGACATTAGCGTTCGTTGCGAACGGAGCTTCAGACTTCTGGAAAGCAGCAGAAGCTGGCATGAAAAAAGCCCAATCTGAAATGCCAGACTATACCCTCGAATTCAAATATCCTGACCAAGCCGCTGTTGCGAGCCAACAGGCGCTGATGGACAATCTTGTCACGGCAGGCGTGAAAGGCATTATGGTCTCCGCAGTGGATCCAAAAGCTACCGCCGTTCTTGATAAAGTTGCGGGTGCTACGGCTCTGTTCACCACAGACTCCGATGCTCCTAACAGCAAAAGAATTGCCTATATCGGCTCGTCTAACGTTTTAGCGGGCGGCCAAGCTGCAGAGATTGCCAAGGCAGCGATGCCTGACGGTGGTAAGTGCATGGGCTTTGTTGGTCTGCTTGATGCTGCCAACTATAAAGAGCGCGCGCAGGGATTTGTCGAAGGCCTGAAGGGCACCAAAATCACGCTCGCTGATACGCGCGGTGACGACATTGACCAGACCCGCGCCAAGAGCAACGTTGAAGCAGTGTTGGCAGCGAACCCAGACATCACTTGTTTGGTTGGCTTCTATTCTTACAACACGCCACGCATCTATGAAGCAGTTAAGGGTGCAGGCAAACTTGGCAAGATCACCATCGTTGGATTTGACGATGATCCGATCACCCTTGGTGGTGTTAAAGAAGGCACGATTGCTGGCACCGTTGTGCAGCAGCCTTTCCAATGGGCCTACCAAGGCTTCAAGCTGATGGCGGCTTATCTCAAGACAGGCAAGTCCGTGCTTCCGCCTGATGGCCAAATGATCATCCCAACGAAAATTCTCCACAAGGGTGATATTGACGGCTATGTCGCTGAACTGAAAGCGATGTCCGGAAAATAATCTGAATGTGGGTCGGCTCCGTCTGATAACTCAGTGGAGTCGGCCCCTTTTTTGGTTGCTGATCCGGATGGTGACGCCCTCCCAGTGTTCTTTCGTGTGAGCAGTCATGATTAGTTCCTCAGATACAATTGTCGCAACCACTCCAAGCCCATTTTTGAGTCTTGATAAAATTTACAAGTCCTACCCCGGAGTGGTTGCCTTATCCGACTTTTCAATGGACATAAGGCCAGGGGAGATCATCGGCCTTGTTGGTGAAAATGGTGCGGGCAAGTCGACGTTGATGAAGATGCTCGGTGGGGTGATTGCCCCAAATCGAGGCGAGATTACAATTGATGGCGTGTCACGCCATTCTCTCACTGTCGCTGAAAGCATGTCGGCCGGCATCGCCTTTGTGCATCAAGAGCTGAACCTCTTCGATAACCTTGACGTTGCGGCCAATGTTTACATTGGCCGTGAGCCACAAGTTGGCGGCCTATTGCATTTTGTCGACGAAGATAAACTGCACAAAATGGTCGAGCCTGTGCTGCGAAGAGTTGGCGCAAATTTTCAAGCTTCCTCGCCCGTTGCTAAATTGTCATTGGCACAGCGTCAACTGGTTGAGATTGCCAAAGCGTTGTCCACAAATGCACGGTTGGTGATCTTCGACGAGCCAACATCAAGCCTTCCGCATTCCGAGAGCGATAAGCTTCTTGATGTCATTATGGGCCTCAAGGCTGACGGCATCAGCGTTATCTTTGTTTCGCACCGATTGCACGAGATCGAGAAAGTTGCTGACCGCGTTATCGTATTGCGGGATGGGGCACTCGTTGGTGAGCTTGAAAAAAGCAAAGTGAATCACGACAAAATGGTAAGAATGATGATCGGTCGCGACCTCAAGGTGCAGCCGTCGTTGACAGTTAGTCAGGCTGGAGACGTTGTGTTTTCAGCAGTGGGCGTTCAAACGGAAGCCTATGCCTCAAAGCCAGTAACGCTCAACTTGCGAAGCGGTGAAATCCTCGGGCTTGCGGGCCTTGTTGGCTCGGGCCGCACCGAACTTGCGCGCGCAATGTTTGGTATTGACCGGATTTATGGTGGGTATTTTGAATACAAGGGTGAGCGGTTTGTGCCAACCCACGCGTCACAGTCCATTGCGCGGGGAATTTTCCTTGTTCCAGAAGACCGAAAGGCCTCAGGGCTGTTTATTGACATGCCTATTGTTGAGAATATTTCGCTGCCGAACTTGATGCAGTATGCCGTGGGCTTCTTTGTAAAACGCAGTTCGGAAATAGAGGTCGCTGAAGTGCAAAGTCATAATCTTGGCATCAAGGCACCAAATGTCATGACTATTGCCGGCACGCTCTCTGGTGGCAATCAACAAAAGGTGGTGTTGGCAAAATGGCTTGCACTTGCGCCCAGTGTGATGATCTTGGACGAGCCTACCCGTGGCATTGATGTTGGCGCGAAATCAGAAGTTTACCGTCTTATGCGCGATCTTGCCAATGAGGGTGTTGCAGTTTTGATGATCTCCAGCGACATGGAGGAAGTGATCGGTGTGTCTGACCGCATTGCGGTGATGCACGAAGGGCAAATTTCCGGCATCCTAAGCCGAAGTGAATTCAATGAAGAAAACGTTCTTATGCTGGCAGTAGGGAAAAAAATCCAAAAAGGAGAAAGCCCATGAGGCACCCAACTTTTAAGAGGTCCGAAACAGTCTGGTGGATGAAAGGTGCCTGCAAATGACGAGGAAAGACCTAGGGCTTTTAATTCTGATCATTGTCGTTGGGGCAGTGGTAACGCTCATCAATCCGCGCTTTATTTTGCCAATCAACATTGCCAACACCTCCAACTTAGTTGGGATGTTTGGCCTATCAGCGCTTGGACAAGCTATTGTTATTCTAACTGGTGGAATTGAACTTTCAGTTGGTTCAGTGATTGCCTTAGTGGGTGTTCTTTTCGTCGACTTGGTCGCAAACCAGAATGTGCCATGGCCCATTGCTGTAGTAATGATGCTCGTTCTTGCGGTTGCTATCGGACTTCTGCACGGGCTCCTCATCACAAGGTTCAAGTTACAGCCCTTCATCGTCACACTCTGTGGCTTGCTGATCTATCGCGGGATCGCCAGATTCTATACAAACGATGCTACTGCCGGGTTCGCTTTTGGTCAGTCATTTCCGAACCTAGAATTCCTAACAGCAGGCCGCAGTTACGGTATACCAAACTCATTTATAGCGCTGATCATCGTAGCTGTAATCATGTGGTTTGTGGTTCATAAATCTGTGTTTGGTCGCTATCTCTATGCTGTCGGCAAAAATGAAGAAGCCGCTCGCTTTTCTGGAATTAAAACAGGTTATGTGCTCGTTGGCGCTTATGTCATATGCCAAGTACTAACCATAGTGTCGGCTATCTATTTCGCCATGTACACACGATCAATATCACCTGCGTCTCATGGAAATTTCTACGAACTTTACGCTATTGCTGCAGCTGTACTTGGAGGGTTTTCTTTAAAAGGTGGAGAAGGATCAATCATTGGCGTTTTGCTTGGTGTGGTCTTGCTGCAAGAATTGCAGAATTTGGTGAATCTGCTGGGAATTCCTTCGTCACTGAACTTTGCTGTTATGGGTGGCGTCATCATTATTGGCGTTCTGGTTGATCAACAGTGGAGCCGAGTGCGTGAACGGAGCAGAACAGTCGAAGAAGCTCACGCCAGCCGGGAAAAGCTAAGCATAGCCGAGTAATCAATGTCCAAGAAGCTGCGTACACCGGATCAGCTGCAAGACAACCGCGCCGTTGATAGGCGCCGGGCCACAATGAATGAGGTGGCAATAGAGGCTGGTGTATCACAAACGACTGTGTCACTGGTGCTTAATGATGTCAGCAGTGCCCGATTTTCGGCGACCACGCGGCACCGTGTCCTTGATGCCGCCGAACGCCTCAATTATCAAACGACGCGTCGAAGTGGAACACAGAATAGTTTAAATGGCACCATTGCTTTTGTCGTGGACGAAATGTCGACGGATCCTTGGACTGCGCTTGCAATGGACGGCATCTGCGAAGCGGCCTGGGCACAAGGAATCTCAATCTGGTGCGCTGTTACGCGAGGTAATATTGAGGCTGAGCGATCGATCCTCCAGCAGGCCATTGCAAGTCGGGTCATCGGGCTGATTTACGGTACAATCAACACCAGGCGCGTTGAGCTACCAGTTCTTTCCCAACCAATGCCGACCGTTTTATTGAATTGCTATGTGAGCGATCATTCGATTCCATCCGTTGTACCGGCTGAAGTCGTTGGCGGCCAGATTGCGACAAAGCGGCTTATCGCTGCGGGCCATCGGCGCATTGGCTATATAAATGGCGAGTCAGGGATGGACGCCGCACGGGACCGATTGCGCGGGTATAAGCAAGCGCTTACTGCGGCTGATATTGCGTTTGATAGTACCCTCATTCGAAATGGAAACTGGGAGCCATCGACAGGCTACGAGTTTACACGCGAATTAATGAGTCTGCCGAACCCGCCAACTGCAATTTTCTGCGCTAACGACCTTATGGCTTTAGGGTGCTATGACGCGCTCAAGGAGCTTGGCCTCGCAATCCCTAGTGATGTAGCCGTAATCGGGTACGATAGCCGAGAGATTGCTCAATATGTTCATCCCCCTCTTACCACCGTTCTCTTGCCGCATTTTCAAATGGGTGTGGAAGCCACAGAATGTCTCATTGATCTTATCAACGGTTCGCCGACTTCTAGTCGAATTAAAGTTGAAGGGCAGCTGATTAATCGGAGTTCTGTTTAAGAATTCGGTTTGGTTAGAAACTTGCGGCCCACTTAACCTGGATACCAAATTTTGCGCGGGTCAGTAGGTGGGCGTTTGTAGTTCCATGCGCTATCAATCAGTTTTGCAAGATCGTAGCTTGGGCGCCAGTTGAGTTCAAATCTGGCTTTGGTGTTGTCCAGCCAAGTTGAGTGGTAAGAACTTGTAATGGCGATAGAACCTAGCCCCCGACTATTTCTGAGATAGTTTGCCACAGAACCGTAATCCACCGGCTCATCCATACAAATGTTATAGAGCTTTCCATGTGCAACTGGATTATCGAGTGCTGCCGAAATCGCTCTTGTCAGATCTTCCACATGAACGAAATTTCGCTTGAGGGGATTGCCGTCAGCATTAAGAAGAAGTGGAATTGTTCCTTCCCTTAGGCATTTTGCAGCAATGTCAGCTGTAACAAGAATTTTCCAATCAGGCCCACCAAAGACATCATCGCCAAAGGAAAGAGTGTAACGAAAATCATCTTTTTCCATAATCCAAGGTGCGCGCAGGCAGCAGCTGTTGATGCCGTATTGAATAGTGAATTGAGTGAGAAGAACTTCTTCAAGAACTTTCGAAAGGGCATAGCAGCCGGGATAAGCTTGATGAGGCGTTTGTTCTGTGACAGGACCGTCGTGGCGGTAGAAGAAATGGCCAACGCTTGCATCACCGCCAATGAGGATGAATTGTGAGGCGGTTTTGCTCAAGCGAAAAGTCTCTAAGAGCCAAAACAGCCCCTTCACTGCCACATCCATAACGACTTCGGGTGTTTCCTTGCAAGTTGCGAGATGGACAACGTGGGTTACGCCAGCCATGGCGCGCTCAACGCTTTCGCGATCTGAAATATTTCCCTTAATAACCTCAACGCGATCGGTTTCTGGAATCAGTCGTTGATGACAAAGGGCTCTTATTTTCGCGCCACTCCACCTCGGCTCGGAGAGTATTTGCGCAATCAGATTTGTGCCAACCTTGCCGGTTGCACCCGTTATTAAAAGCAACATCCTAACCTCTTAATTCATGTGTTCAGCAAGAATTTGCCCGACAGAAAGCCGTTCGGTCAATGGACAATCCAACTTGATTTGAGCTTGCCGCCCTTTTGATGGAGCGGAATTATTGAATATGGATTCCTCCGCCAAGCCGAGGCAACCACAGTTTGCGAAATAACTCAAGAATGTTTGTTTTGACGCCAGCTTGCAACAAATCTTCGATCGACACCTGAGCCTTGTGGCCAAACCAACGCCAGGTTTTTTTCATATTAGAGGCTGGTTTGAATGGCTTTGCATTTTACCTTTACTGTTTAGCCGTGGGTCGAATTGATGCGCAGTTGGTTCGGTGGCATCCCATAAGCTGCCGCGAAGTGCGCATAGAATTGGCTGGTGGAGCCAAAGCCGCTTTCAGTTGCAACTTTTGAGATTGCCATATCGCTTTCCAACAAAAGTCCGCGGGCGCGGAGCAGCCGCATGCGTAAGATGAATTGTTTGAGTGGGATGTTCATTGCTTTGGAAAATATGTTCAGTGCATAGTTAGGATGAAGACCAGTGATGGCAGTTACATTTTCATTTTGCATCGGTTGGCCCAAATTCTCGAAGACAAATCGCACCATGGCAACCACCTGACGAATGTGCGCGCTGGCCAAACTCTGCGGCGCCTTCTTGCTGGTCCATGGCTGCTTGATCATTTGCAGGCCTTGCGCCTCCATACGTCGGAAAAGCGCATTGAGTTCCATTTTCAAAATGTCGAGCCGTTCAATATTGGCGGCACGGTAATCGGCGTGCCAGCGCATCAACATCTCATGGCCACAAAGCTCCGATGGGCAGACGATCATTGCCCCATTGAGCAAAACCATTTGTAATTCTGCAAGGTGCGGCATCATTAAAAACATGTCGAGTGGAATGTAGATGTTGCAAAGTTCGGGTTCGCCGAGAGTCTCGACGTTGACTAATTGATGCGAAACATTGGCCCAAAAGATCACCAACTTCCCGGGCTCAACGACGATATCGACACCATCCATTTTATAATGGAGACGACAACCTCTGGTGAAATTCGCTTCCACATGCCCGTGATGATGTGGATGTTGCATAATCTGTGGCTTGAACACGCGCATTCCGAAACGACCGAAGGCTTTCGAACGCGCATAGAAGCGGCGCTCACTTGCGATGGTATTAGATGCTTTGGTTTGAGCGCGGGGCATTAATTCAAAATCCAAATCTTAAGAACCAGGAATTGTTATTGCGGAAACGGGATTGCCGCAAGTCCCAATTTGCGTGAACCTGAGAGCATGGGGAGTTGCGAAGGCTTTCCGTCAAAAATGAATTTGGGAGGATTTAGATGAAAACTGTAACGGGCCTCATGGCCGCGATGCTGGCGCTTGGCGTTTCAGCCACAACGGTGAGAGCCGATGCTGTGCCGGATGCGCCGAAGTTTGACGCACAAGGCAAAGTCACAATGGTGGGCGTTGGTGACATTCTCGAATACAAGGCTCTGCCTTCATATAATGAGCCTGACTTTGTAAAAGCCTTAGAGAAAGACGGCAAGTTGCCGGCATTAAAAGACCGCCTGCCGAAAGAGCCGATGGTTTATAAAACCGGCAATATGAAAGACGGCATCGGCGTTTATGGTGACGTGATGCGCCACGTGATCGGCGGCCGTCCTGACGGTTGGAATTATTCGGCTGGTCAAAGTCAAGGCTGGGGCGGCATCGACATTGGCCTTTCCGAATGCCTGACGCGCACCGGGCCACTATTCCAAGTGAAAGCAGAAGAGCTTCAACCGCTACCAAACTTGGCCAAGAGCTGGGATTGGTCTGCCGATGGTAAGCAACTCACCATGCATTTGATTGAGGGTGCCAAGTGGTCAGACGGCGTGCCGTTCTCGGCCGATGACGCGATGTTCTATTGGGAAAAGAACGTGCTCGACACCAATGTCCACCCCCTGAATGGTGCCACCCCCAGCACGTTTGGCGAAGGCACCACCCTTGAGAAAGTTGATACCAATACTATTAAGTGGACGTTCAAGACGGCGTTCCCAACCCAGGTTCTCTACGCCATGGCCTATGGCACTTTCTGCCCAGGCCCTGCGCATATCTTGGCACCGCAGCATCCTGCCAATTCAAAGAACACCTATGACGAATATAAGAATGCCTTCCCGCCAACTTATAGTGATATGCCAACAATGGGCGCTTGGGTGGAAGTGGATTACAAACCAGACAACATCGTCGTTCTGCGCCGCAATCCCTATTACTGGAAAGTGGACGAGAAGGGCAACCAACTGCCATACTTGAACGAAATGCAATACCGTCTTTCCACATGGGCAGACCGCGATGTGCAAACCATTGCGGGCACGGGCGATTTCTCGAACCTCGAACAACCTGAAAACTTTGTTGAAAGCTTGAAGAAGTCGGCTGATCCAGCAGCGCCTGCGCGGTTGGAATTTGGCCAGCGCACCATCGGCTATGCTTTGGAGTTCAACTATTCTGCCAATGGCTGGGGCGACACCGATGCCAACAGTGTTGCTGTTCACAATCTGAACCGCAACCTGAACTTCCGTAAAGCTGTAACCTCGATGCTGGACCGTCAGCGCTTGGGTGAATCTCTGGTGAAGGGCCCGTTCACTGCCATTTATCCTGGCGGCCTCTTTCCTGGCACCAGTTTTTATGACAAGGCCTCAACCGTCTATTATCCCTTCAACGTCGATACTGCCAAAGCCGATTTGGCTGCAGCTGGCCTGAAAGATACAGATGGCGATGGTTTCGTCAACTTCCCGAAGGACGTAAACGGCGGCAAGAACGTGGAAATCACGGTGCTAGGCAATTCCGATTACCAGACGGACAAGTCGCTGGTTGAGGGCGTTGTCGCCATGGGCGAAAAGGTTGGCCTCCGGGTGATCCCCAAGTTGCTTTCCGGCAAAGACCATGACGCGGCGCGTGATGCCGGCAAGTATGATTGGGAAGTTCTGCGTCAATCATCAGAAATGATCACGGCCGTTCAGCAAACCGATCACTTGGCTCCTATCGGCCCCAACACCACCGACTTCCACAAGGCTGGAGCTGATGGCAAGGTTGACTTGATGGACTTCGAGCAAAAGCTTGTTGATATTGTCAACAAGTTCATCGGAGCAAAGGACGCCAAGGACCGCATTGCGTTGATGAAGGAATTCCAGAAGATCTCGACAGAGAACGTCTACAAGGCGGGCCTTACGGTTTATCCTGGTGCACTCCTGATCAACAAGCGTTTTGCCAACGTGGCACCTGGTGCTCCAATCTTCATGTATAACTGGGCCGAAGATAACATCATCCGTGAGCGGGTGTTTGTGCCGAAGGACAAGCAATCCAAGAATGAGCTGTTCCCCGACACTCTGCCCGGTAAGCCTGGCTCAGCGCCTGGCGAAGGCTTGGTGAAGTAACATAACTCTTGCTCCTCCCTCTCCTGTGCGCAGGGGAGGGAGAGCTTGGATTTTTCTCATGCTCCGTTTCCTCGCATACCGCATCCTCTCAGCGATCCCCGTGCTGTTTGTGATGACTATTATTACCTTTGTCATCATCCACTCCACGCCGGGTGACTATGCTGATTATGTTGGCTCGATGCTGCGCAGCGAAGGCCATGCCTCCAACGAAGTGGCACAGGCGGCGGCGGTTCAGTTCCGCATAGATCATGGATTGAATGATCCACTCATCATTCAATATTTTCGTTGGATTTGGGATATTCTGCATGGTGATTTTGGCACCAGCTATTTTTTCAATCGTCCGATTTCTGAAGTCATTGCGCAACGCTTACCGCGCAGCCTTGCTCTGGTGCTCACGGTGCACGTGCTCGGTACGATCATCGGCGTTACATTAGGCATTATTGCCGCCACGCGGCAATATTCATGGGTGGATAATCTTTTTTCCTTCATCGGTTTTCTTGGGATCAGCACACCAAAATTTCTTTTTGCGTTGGTTCTGATTTACATTCTCGCGTTTAAGATTGGCGTTCAAGAATTGGGTAGCTTCTATTCAACCTATTGGAGCTATCAGCCGATGTCATTCGGTAAGTTTTGGAATCTCATTCTACATGTGTGGCCGATCATTCTTGTCGGCGTGCTTAATGGTATCTCCTATAATATGCGCATGATGCGCGGTAATTTACTCGACACTCTCAATGCTCAATATGTTGAAACCGCCAGAGCCAAGGGTTTGAGCAATACGATGGCAGTGCTTAAACATGCCGTTCCCAACGCGCTTCACCCGCTTGCTGCTTATCAAAGTGCGGTAATGCGCTATTTGATTGAAGGCGAGATTGAAACGTCCGTCATCTTTGGCATTCCTACCATCGGTGTGGCAATCGTTCTTTCGATGAGCATTGGCGACGTTCTCGTCACCGCCACTTTGATGTTAATGTTGGGGATGTTACAAATTCTGGGCAGCATACTTTCTGATCTTTTGCTGGCATGGCTAGACCCGCGCGTGCGGTTGGGAACATGAGAATGGGCAACGATATCTTTGCGCCATTTGTGAAACAGGAAGATGGGGCTTATCTTGATGCAGCGCCAGCGTCAGGGCGCTTTGCCAAGAACGAAGGTTATCTGCTCTTGGCCTGGCGCAAATTTCGCCGCTCAATCACGGGTATGATTGGCCTGACTTTAGTCACTTTACTTCTGCTGATGACGATTTTTGCGGACTTCGTAGTGCCTTCCGATCCTAAGGAACCAACACTGGCTTTCGCGCCACCTGATCCGATCAGTTTTTTTAACAAGGAAGGGTTCACTTTACGACCGCAAACATTTGCCGTT
>DATCEN010000379.1:0-3816 GCA_036510015.1 Aestuariivirga sp. | reverse complement strand
GCCCATGCTGCCAAATTTCCCGATGCAGTGAAGGCGGCGTCAGGCATTACGCCGCGTTTACCCCAACGATTGGAACACTTGCTGATTGCTAAAGAAAGTTTCAAAGTGTTGCCTAATAGCGCCCAAGTGGTGAAGGAGTTCATCCTCGCCAATAAGGAGCGCTAAGAGGAAGCTATTTTGTCAGTTGAGATCACCACACTGCCCAACGGCCTCACCGTCATCACGCAAATGATGGCGCATTTGGAATCGGTTGCCCTTGGCATTTGGGTGAAAGCGGGTGCACGTGATGAGTTGCCGAGTGAAAATGGTGTGGCGCATTTTCTCGAACACATGGCCTTCAAAGGCACCAAACGGCGCACCGCCCAAGGCATAGCCGAAGAGATTGAAAGCGCTGGTGGCGAGATCAATGCCGCAACAGGCATGGAAACCACCACTTACTATGCGCGCACGTTGAAAAACGATTGGCCATTGGCCATGGATATTTTGGCTGATATTTTCAGCTCCTCCACATTGGATGACGAAGAACTTGAGCGCGAGCGCGAAGTGATCCTGCAAGAAATAGCCGCTGCCAAAGATACGCCCGATGATTTGGTGTTTGAACTGGCACAGACAGCGTCTTTCGGTGAGCATCCCCTTGGCCGCAGTATTTTAGGCACTGAACAATTGGTGAAGGAAATGACGCGCGCGCAAATGCTCGGCTGGCGTGAGCGCAATTATTGGGCATCTCGCATGGTGGTGTGCGGCGTTGGCCAGGTAGAACATGCGGCTTTTGTGGAAGAGGCGAAAAAACATTTTGCGCATTTGTCACGGGGTCACATGCCGCAGCGCCAACCCCCGCATTTTTCTGCTACCGCGTTGTCTGAGCAAAAGCCCCTGGATCAGACACATATTGTGGTTTCGTTTCCTGCACCCAATTACCGCGACGCAAGGGTGTATCAATTACAGGTTTTGGCTAGCATTTTGGGCGGTGGCATGTCATCGCGCCTGTTCCAAGAAGTGCGTGAAAAACGCGGGCTGTGTTACAGCGTCTTTGCTTTTGGCACGACCTATGAAGACACAGGCCAACTTGGGGTTTATGCAGCAACTTCGCCAGACCACACGCCAGAATTGGTAAGTGTGACAGCACAAGTGATGCATTCAATGATGGATGACATCACGCCAAAAGAAATTGCCCGTGCCAAGGCACAGCTTAAAACGTCGATCGTGATGAACCTCGAAAGTGCATCATCACGCGCCGATCAGATTGCGCGGCAATATCTGGCTTTCGGTGAAGTGCCTCAAATGCAAACTTTGATTGCTAGGATCGAAGCCGTGACGGCCGAAGAAGTCAAAGCCTTGGCCGCGGAGATTTTTGGAGACCATATTCCGGCGATGAGTGCCGTGGGGCAATTATCGGCAATCGAGAGCCATGAGGCCCTGGCCGCGCGCTTTGCTAGGAAGAACGTCTGATGTCTTTCCTGCGCTTGGCTTTTGGGACAGGCGATGAAGCAATCCACGGCAACAAAGTAGTATTGCGCCGCCCGCGCTTAGGCCACTTTGAAGAATGGAAGGCCTTACGCCAAACGAGCCGCAAGCATCTGGAGATGTGGGAGCCGACTTGGGACGATAACGAATTTTCACGTTCGGCCTTTCGTCAGCGTGTGAACGCTTACAATGAGCGAGCCGCAAATGATGAGGGCCATAGTTTTTATCTCTTCCACAATGAAAGTGATGCCTTGGTTGGCGGGTTGACGCTCAGTTACATCAGACGCGGTGTATCGCAATCCGGCACACTGGGGTATTGGACGGGTGAGCCTTATGCGGGAATGGGTTTGATGAAAGATGCCATTCTTGCATTGATCACTGTGGCCAAATCCCGCTTTGCACTGCATAGGTTGGAGGCTGCCTGCATTCCGCATAATGATCGTTCACGGCACTTGCTTTTGGCTTGTGGTTTTGAGGCTGAGGGTTATGCCAAGGCCTATGTTAAAATCGCTGGCCAGTGGGAGGATCATTTGTTGTTTGGGCGGGTGTTGGATTGAAACTCGAGTCTAAACACCATCGGCTTGTATTTCGCTTTGTGCAGATGCTGTTGTTTGGCATTGTCGGGCTTGTGCTTGCGGCGGCTACTTTGCCTGCCGCAGCGCAGAATGTTTCTATGTCAGTTGATGCGCACACCAATGGGGTTTCGCTGAACGCCAATCGCAACCCCATTGTCAGTGATAAAACTGAAATTAGTGTCTTGGGGCCGCAGGAAAAAGACAACACTTTATTGAAGGCGCAAGGGCCGGGCCCGCGCTATTATTGGTCACTCTTTTCATTTCAGAACGCCGAAGGCACAGCGATGGATTTCGTTTTGGCGATTGAACCACAGCGCTTTCCAGGCTCAGGTCTTTGGCCGGCGGCTGAGGCTGGCCCGCAAGCGCTTAACGTCATGCTGACGCGCGATGGCAGCAGAGGCAGATTGCAAGTGATCGACGGGGTGCAGACCGTTATTCTGCATATCCCAGCTAAGGACACGGTCAATGTAGCGGTTGAAACCTTGGGGCCGAAACTGGCCACCAGCCTTTGGCAGCTTGACCAGTTTAACAATAGCCATTTGGGTTTGGCCTATTACAAGGGCTTGCTGGAAGGCTTGATCCTGCTGATGCTGGTTGGGCTTATAGCACTGTTCTCAACCCAGCCGAGCCGAGCGGTGATTGCGGGGATCGCATTTTGTTTTGCCATGGCGTTGTTTGTTGAAGGCGACATTGGCGTGTTGGCGGCGCGGGCAGGGCTTAACTTTGGTTTTGGCGGTTGGTTCCAGCCCATGGCGGAAAGCCTTCTGGTTGGTGCAACCGGATTTTGCCTGATCACTTTTCTAAATCTTCCGCGAAAACCCGAGATACAATCTATTTTGCTAGGAGCTGGAGCCCTTTTGGTCTTGGCCAATTTGGCCTATGCCTTGGCAGAACCCGGCCATGCTTCAGGCCTAGCGCGCATTGCCATGGTGATCGTCAGCTTCGCGGGGCTTGGCTTGTGTGTGATGCCCACAGGCGGTGACGGGTCCTTCAAAATAAAATCACTTTTATTTTGGTTGGCGCTATGCGGTTGGGTCATTATTGCTGGTTTTGCGGCCTTGATGTCTGACACTGCGCCAGTCTTCGGCGCTCAATTTGCGGCTCTTTGCACCGCAGTGTTGTTGGTACTTTGCTTTGTGCTGCTCCGCATCAGCGCGGCGCGGGGGCTGGGTGCACGCCCCTTTATCAATGATGCTACGATGCGGAGCCTTGCGCTTTCTTCAGGTCGCCATGTGATGTGGAACTGGCAGCCACAAACCAACCAGCTTGAAGTTGGCAAAGAATTGGCGCGCTTGTTGGATTTAGGTGAGCCGAGTTTGGCTCAACCAAGTGGCAATGGCTTTCGTGACATTATTCATCCGTTGGATGGCCCCCCATATCAAAAACTGGCGGAGCGTCATGACCTTGAGCCGGGCGAGCGGGTGACCGTTGAGATGCGGCTGCGCCAGGGCGATGGCAATTATCGTTGGTTTGAATTACAGGCGCGCGCATTGGCCAATCAAGCCGGCGTGGTTGATCGGTGTATTGGTACGCTGACAGATATTGGTCGCCTGAAAGAAGTTGAAACGCAACTGGCCAGTGATTCATTACAAGATCAGTTAACTGGCCTTGCAACAAAGGGATTGTTGCTGGACAGGCTTGCGCGGGCTTTAAACAATCCGCGCGCCATGGCCACGCGGCTGGTGGTGATTGATATCGACCGCTTCAAACTGATCAACGAAGGCTTGGGCCATGAAGCGGGGGATAGTATTCTCAAAACCGTGGCTGTGCGGTTGCA
>DATCEN010000378.1:0-3392 GCA_036510015.1 Aestuariivirga sp. | reverse complement strand
GGTGCCCAGCCCAGCGTTTGAGCTGGCCCACGGATCACCAATGGGGCGATAGCGCCCACGGCCAAATAATTACTGGTACCAATGCGTTGGCCTTGCGGCAGATTAAAAATGGCGCGGTTGAGCCAACCCGAGTCAGTACGGTTGGGCCCGTTGTAACCACTTTCCAAAACATCCTGCCCATCAAAGTGGCTACGCTCACGATAGGAAGTTGCCGCAGCATGAACAACGGCAGCTTTGCCTTGCTTGAACATGCGCTGGAAATTCGTCATCGCTGGGTTGAGGCTGAAGAAACTATCAAGTTCCAGCCCGGCGCTATTGCCAGTTTTGGTCAGCGCTAGATCGCCGTGCAATGCGGCGTAATCAGGATCACCGATAGGTGCCACAGCGGACAGGCCGTCCATTGCGCCGCGCAGAATGATGGTGATGAGGCGCGGATCTCTTGCATCAGCGGCACGGGCAAATTTAGGGATGAAGGCTGAGGCTACAAGGCTTCCCGAAACACCAAGAAGTTTGCGGCGTGAGAGGGACGGCAATTCGCATAAAGACATTTCGCTCAAAGACAATTTGCTGAAAGACATGGGATTGTTCCTTCTTTAGCGGCGTTGGAATTCAGGTGACATGAGCAACAAGGCAAAGCCTTGATTGCGCGATTCAGCGCGAGCAATGGTCAGGCGGGTTTCGGGTGAAGCAGCATCGGCCAAAACGATATTGGCAATTTCAGTTGGGTTGCCTTGAACGTTGGCTTGTGCTGCCATGTTTGATGCCCAGCCAAAGCGCATTTTCATGCCCTCGGCCGAGGCCCAATCTTGCACCCTGTCACCAAAGCCATTGGGTCCGCCCGGCCGCCACAAAGGTTGGCCGAGATCATTGATTGCGTATAATATGCGCTCTGGCTTATCGGCTGGCGGTGTGTAGTTAATCGCACGCGCGGCAGCCATTATGAATTCTTGTGGGGTGCGCAGTTTAGTGGCTGGTGTTGTCCAAGCCGCGTCATCATCAATTAAGGCCTTGGTGAAGGCCATCAAGTCTCCGTCCGTGTCCAAATAAACTTTGGCGAGTTTGGCAACCAAAGCGGGCGGCGGATCGTCGGCGACAAAATGGCGGGCAAATTTAGTGGCTAAATGTTTGGCAGTTGAAGGGTGGCGGGCCAGATCATTTAACACTTCTTCGCCTTGGGCGATGCCGGGCTGGGCATAGGTTTTACCAAGAACCTTGGCTTCGCCTGGTTCATGGTTATAGGGAACGAATACAAAGGTGGCAGGCTCAAAATGTGGATTATTGGGATTGGTCCAAGTCCAACCCGTGATCACGCGCGCAAAACTGGTGACATCAGCCTGAGTATAGCCACCATCCACGCCCAAAGTGTGCAGTTCGAGGATCTCACGGGCGAGGTTTTCATTAAGACCCTTGTTTTGTTTCTGACCGGCTTTTGAATCCGGGCCGATGCTGCCGCGATTATCCAAAAACGTCAGCATCACGGGATGTTGCTCAACCGCTTTCAGCATGTCAGCGAATTTGCCTAGCACAAAGGGTCTAATAGCTTCGCGCTCGTAAGCGCCAGCACTGGCCACCACGGCTTGGTCTTTAGCGATAGAAACAGCGAAGTGATTAGACCAGAACCATACGAGGCGCTCAACTATTCCTGTTGTGTCTTCAAACCCCTTGTGCCAGCGGGCCAAGACTTCTGCCATCATGATTTCGCGCTGAATCGGTTGCGTGTTTAGCTGTGGTACGGGCGGGCCCATCTTATCTTTAGTCGCGGCCGGCATAGCTGTGGCGCTAGGCGCTGCCATGGCAGAACTGGCACTTGCCAGTGTTAGTGCGGCTGCTGCTTGCTCACGCTCCATGCGCTGACGTTCGGCTTCTGCAAAATTGATCAGCAAGTTAATGCGGCTGCTGTCGAGGTCAGGGGTGTTCAGCAAGGCGCTTTCCGGTGTGAGCTGGGCCATGAGATAGCCGCGCGGATCAGCCTCTATGGCTTGGTGTTGGGCCTCTGCAAGATCATAGCGTGCGCCGAGGCCAAAGCGGTTGAGGGCCGTCAATGTATTGGGGGAGATGGTCACATTAAACCTCCGTGTGTGAGAGTCTGACGATTGGCCGGTTACTTTTCCGTCGCAGTTTTAATTTTGAACACGAGACTATTTCAACTTGGTTACAAAGCGTGATAAGTGTATCTTCAAATCAACTATAATGCGAAAGTCTCAGTTGCTGGCGGCAGAATTGAGGCAAGGTTTAGATAGAGGCCCTATGAGCGTACAACAAAACGATGTGTCCTTCATGCAACGTTACCGCAGTTGGCGGCGGCACGCTGTTTACGTTGCGGGCGAGAAGTTCACCCGTGTGGTGTCTGGATTTTTCAGCAAGCAGGGTCTTGTCGAAGATAAGCCATTTATGAAGAATGGAGATTTTCCGTTCCTTCATATTTTTTCTGATAATTGGGAAAAGATCCGCGATGAAGTGCAAGTAATCTTGAAGAATCGCGAAGAGATTCCAGCTTTCCAAGATATCTCGCCAGACCAAGCTGCGATTGCCACGGGCACGAACTGGCGCACGTTTTTCCTTTATGGCTTTGGCACGCCCTTGAAGAAGAATTGCGCCCAGGCGCCGTTTACCGCATCGCTTTTGGAGCAGGTGCCCAATATCGAAATTTCGTGGTTTTCGATCCTGTCGCCCGGTTATCACATCCCGCCACATCAGGGCGTGACCAAGGGAATCTTACGCGCCCATCTTGGTTTGATCATCCCTAAGGATTCAAAAAGCTGTCGCATCCGGGTGGATAATCAAATTCAGCATTGGGAGCCGGGCAAGATTTTTGTGCTGGATGATACTTACGAACACGAAGTGTGGAACGACACTCAAGATGAGCGTGTGATTCTGATATTTGATTTTGATCGCCCAATGCGAAAGCCGGGTCGGATGTTTTTGCGTTTCTGCATCTGGATGATGAAATTCACGGCCTTTTACCTAGAGCCGAAGAAGAATTTGGCGGATTTTGAAGATCGCTTTGAAGCCGCCACGCGGCGTAACAATGAGAATATGGAAAAGCTGGCCGATGCGGCACAAGCCGCCCGTGAAGGCAAGAGCTTGCATTGAGCCACAAAGCCTCTGCGTTAACCGCCCCCTTTCACTTCTGGATAACCACTCCTATCTATGTTGGCTGAGCGAACTGATTCACCCAGACCTGATTCACCCTGAGAGGCCATTATGAACAATTTTCAACCCACCGCCACCTTCTGGCCATCCGTCATCCAGCAAGAAAGCCGCGGCGAGCGGGTTTACGATCTGCCATCGCGGCTGCTGCGTGAGCGCATCATTTTCATCAATAGCGCTATTGATGACCAAGTGGCCGCGTCAATCTGCATGCAGCTTTTGTTTCTTGAGGCTGAGAACCC
>DATCEN010000377.1:0-3765 GCA_036510015.1 Aestuariivirga sp. | reverse complement strand
TTCAGGCACATTTAAAGTTAATAATTTCAAGCCCACGGAACTCAAGCCCGTGCCTGAAGTCACCACAGCTCTCCCTGTCGGCGTCACCACCTTTGATAAGTCTTACCAAGGTGAGATCGAAGGCCGGTCGTCGACATTGTTTGTGGCGGCTTTCGACCCAGCCAAGGGTGGTACCTATTTAGCAATGGAAAGCTTCGAGGGGGCTCTTGCCGGTAGGAAGGGCGCTTTCAACTTCGTTCATTCCGCCACGACCACTGGCAAAGACCGCCTGAATGAATTCTTCGCCATCGTGACGGGCAGCGGAACGAGCGCGCTGGCGGGGATTACAGGCACGGGAGGTCTAGCTATAGATGCCGATGGCACGCACCGCATCTGGTTTGATGCGGAAGGCATCTAAATAGCTTTGCCTTCGTGATGAGACTACGAGAGCGCATTATTGTCGTTGGACAGGTTTACGTCGCGGCCGACTATGGTTTAATGACAGATCTCTTCACGGCCGTGCCGGAGTTGGAGAAAGCTTTGTAGCGAACAGCGACAAAGCCAGCGCCACGATCATTAAGCACATCGCCATCCATGGCATGAGCGGCATTGATTGCATCCGCAGCAATGCGCCGCCAACGGCAGCACCGGAAGATTGCCCGACATAAACAAAACTGGTGTTCAGCGCTATTGCCACAGAGGCGATGCTGGGGGCCAAAGTGGCTAGGCGCGATTGCTGCAGCGAGTTGGATGAAAAAGAACCAAGACCCCAAAACGCAGCAGCCCCCATAGCTGGCCAATAGTGCCCAAAGAAAATGCCAAAGCCAAAGAAGCCAATGGCCAGCGCGGCCAAGCCCATGGCAATCACATTGTCGGTTCCGACGCGCTGCACAAAACGTGTGGCCAGAGAATTTCCCAAAATGCCCGATACGCCCACAATGGCCAAAACGATGGAGATATAAATCTGCTGCACGCCAAAGCCGTCGCGCATGATGGGAGCGATATAAGTCAGCATGGTAAACTGGCCAGCCATTGAAAGAGCCGTGACACAATAAATCAGCAACAACACAGGTGAGGCAAATGCCTTAATCCAGGCTTCAAGCCCTTGTCGCTGCACGTGAAGGCCGGAAGGCAATGTGAGCCAGACAGCCGCAGCGCCAATCACGCATAGCGCCGCCATCAAAATATAAATTGCCCGCCAATCCATCATTGTGGCCATGTAATTGGCCAGCGGAATGCCGCCTGCTGCTGCAGCTGACCAGCCGATAAAAATAAATGAAATGGTTGCCGCGCGTTTTTCGGGTGGCACGATGAGGCCAACAGTTGCGGCAGCTTGCGGCGTAAAAATCGCTGCTGCCACAACTGTGAAAGCACGAATAATAAGTTGCAATTCAAAGCTGGGTGTTAAGGCAGCCGCCAAATGACCAACTGCATAAAGTAGAAGAGATACAGCCAGCAAAGAACGCCGGTCCATGCGGCTTGTCCAAGTTGCGAAGATGGGTGCGCCTAAGGCCACCACAATCCCGCCCACCAAAACAAGTCTCCCAGCCACGTCTGGGTCAATAGTGAATTCCTTGGCGATTTCATTGAGCAGGCCGGAAGGCAACAAAATGCCCGTTCCGATCAGAAAATTACCAAAGACCAGCGCCCATAGGGCGGCAGTTGTATTTCGTGGGCCTAGCGTGTGTGACATAAAGCCTCTTTTGTGTATAATGAGAATGGGCTTGAATGGCGTTCCCCAAGCGCGGGATAATTCCGCCACTTTCAACAGAACATGGGTTTACACAAGCATGAAAATTGCAAAGGTCGGCATCATTGGTGCGGGGCAGATGGGCTCAGGCATAGCACAGGTTTGCGCCACGGCAGGCTATGAAGTGCTGCTGAATGATGTCACAACGGAGCGTGTGCAGGCTGGCCTTGCCTGTATTGCCAAAAATTTTGACCGCAAAATCAGCCACAGCAAAGCCACAGAAGGGCAAAAAATTGCGGCCCTGAGCAAGATTACGCCAGCAGTAGATTTGCAGGCCTTCAGCACCTGTGATTTGGTGATTGAAGCGGCGACCGAAAAAGAGGCGGTGAAACGCCAGATCTTTGAGGCCTTGGGCCCACATTTGAAACCAGATTGCATTCTTGGCACTAATACCTCATCGCTTTCGATTACGCGTTTAGCTGCCGCATCGGGCAGGCCAGATAAGTTCATGGGCATACATTTCATGAATCCGGTGCCGGTGATGGAACTGGTTGAACTTATTCGCGGCATTGCGACCAATGAAGCCGTGTTCAAATCGGTGAATGCTTTCATGACCAGTTTGGGCAAAAGCGTTGCGGTGTCTGAGGATTTTCCGGCTTTTATCGTTAATCGTATTCTGCTGCCCATGATCAATGAGGCGGTTTATACTTTGTATGAAGGTGTTGGCGGCGTTGAGGCCATCGACAAAGCCATGAAACTTGGCGCGCATCATCCGATGGGACCGCTAGAATTAGCTGATTTCATTGGATTGGATACATGCCTCTCGATCATGCAAGTGCTGCATGAGGGCCTTTCGGATTCAAAATATCGGCCATGCCCACTGCTGGTTAAATATGTGGACGCTGGCTGGTTAGGCCGCAAAGTGAAGCGTGGGTTCTATGACTATTCTGGCGAGACACCCGTGCCGACGCGTTAATTTGGCGCTTCTTTACTCTCGCAAGCCTACAACTTGCTCGTTCGATGCGCTGATGCTTTGTTTTCCGCCACAATTTCCCATATAGAGGCGGGATGGCTGTCAGTTTTCGAAAAATGAACGGGTTGGGTAATGATTTTGTGGTGCTGGATGCGCGCAAGACACCGATAACTATTTCCGAAGCGCAGGCCCGTGCCATTGCCAATCGCAAGACGGGCATTGGCTGTGACCAGCTTATTGTTATGGAAAATTCCACCATCGCGGATGTGCGTATGCGCATTTGGAATGCAGAAGGTGGTGAAGTGCCATCATGTGGCAACGCCTCACGCTGCATCGCGGATTTGATGTTCGATGAATTAGGCACAGAGGCAACCACCATAGACACCAAGGGCGGCTTTCTTCTTGCCAAAAAGGCGGGCGAACATCTTGTTACGATTGATCAAGGTATACCGAAGTTTGAGTGGAAAGATATTCCGCTCTCAGAGGATTTCCCAGATACACGCCACATCGAGTTGCAAGTGGGACCGATTGATGCGCCGCTGCTGCATTCGCCAAGCGTTGTGAATGTGGGCAACCCCCATTGTATTTTTTGGGTCAATGATTTGGACGTGGTTGATCTCTCCAGGGTTGGCCCGATGTTGGAGAACCATCCGCTGTTTCCAGAACGTGTGAATGTATCTCTGGCCAAGGTTGTGGCGCGCGATCATGTTTTGCTGAAAGTGTGGGAGCGTGGTGCTGGTTTGACGCAAGCTTGCGGCACGGCGGCTTGCGCCACCATGGCGGCAGGCCACCGCATTAAGATTATTGATGCAAAATGCACCATCACTTTGCCGGGCGGTGATTTGTTCATGAGCGTAAGCGACCAAGGCCATGTGATTATGACTGGGCCAGCGGCTTTAGATTTTGAAGGCACTTTGCCGGAAGGGCTATTGTGAGCGAGGCGCTGATCGAAACTTTTGGCTGCAGGCTCAACACCTTTGAGAGCGAGATTATGCGCGGTCATGCCGAGAAGGCCGGCCTCAAGAATGCGGTGATTTTCAACACTTGTGCAGTAACGGCAGAAGCTACCCGCCAGGCAAGACAAGCCATCAGAAAGGCACACAGAGACAATCCATCGGCGCAA
>DATCEN010000376.1:0-3299 GCA_036510015.1 Aestuariivirga sp. | reverse complement strand
TGAAGGCAAGAACCGCGAAATCCGCCGTTTGGTGGAGTTTTTCGGCGCGCAGGTCAACCGGTTGATCCGCACGGAATATGGGCCGTTCAAATTAGGTGATTTGAAATCGGGCGAATTGCGCGAAGTGCCGCCACGCGCGGTGATGCGGTTGATGGATGAATTGAGTAAAAAAGAATCCTAAAAGTGATGTGGTTTATCCGCTGTTACCAGCGCCACTGATTTGAAGGCAGGGGGTCATTGCCGGCGGGCAAACGAAAGACAAACATTGCAATTTCATGCCGCAAATTTTAGTGATGTCACCGAATCTCAACACAAGTGTGCCAGTGTACTATCGCTATAGGAGAATTGGATGTCGCAAGCAGATATGATTGAGGATAAATTGGACTTGGGTAGAGTTCCAATTCGGCCGACCTGCGCCATTTCCGGCAAGCAATATCCGAATCGTTCATTGCAATCCTTGGGCAGTTTGCGACCCTCGCTGTCGGAACTCATTTTGCGCGATCACCCGACCCTCAACAATGAGTCTTTGATCAGCGCGGTTGAGCTGGACAAATACCGCATGCGATATGTCGAAAATATGCTGATGGCAGAGCATGGCGAACTGACAGAACTTGACCGCGAAGTGGCCAAGAGCATTGCTGAACATGATACCATCACGGAAAACATTGAAGAGGTTTACGACGATCACCGCAAACTTGGCGACAGGCTTGCCGACAATATGGCCCGCTTTGGCGGCAGCTGGTATTTTCTTATTGGTTTCGGTTTGTTTCTGGCCGCTTGGATATTCCTCAACACCGCGCTGTTTGCGGGTTGGATATTTGATGCTTATCCCTTCATTTTCCTCAACTTGATGCTGTCTTGCGTTGCGGCCATTCAAGCTCCGGTGATTTTGATGAGCCAGCGGCGCGCTGAAGCGAAAGATCGCCTGCGCGCGGAAAGCGATTACCGCGTGAATTTGAAAGCCGAATTGGAAATCCGCCATTTGCATGAAAAGCTTGATTATCTGGTCAGCAAACAGTGGGAACGGCTTATGGAAATTCAACAACTTCAACTGCAAACGTTGCAGGAGAGCCGCCCGAAATCACTCGTCAAATCGCTGAAAAAAAAGAAAAAGAAAAAATTAAGTTCACCAGCTACAGCGCTCGGCTGAAGCGAGATTATTTCAAAACGGATATGTGTTTCACAAAAGTGGTCACCGCTGTTTCACCTTCGGCTGTGAGTTCATAGACGCCGCGCGAGGTGTTTTGAAACCAGCCGTAATAATTATTGCGCAGGATACCCGCAGCACGCTCAACCTTGGTGGCTTGGCGTAAAGCCGCAAGCTTAGTTGGGCCCTGGGCCTGCAGATGTGACAGGCAGCGCAACGCGTCTTGCTTATAGGCCGTCATCAATTTGGTGCCGCCGCTGCCGCCCAAGTTGGGATCGCCCGATCGCGCATTAAACTCTTTGACCAACTTCTGTTTACGGCTGGCTGATTGGCGCGGCGCATAAGCCGCTGGCTCAGCCAGCACTTGTATGCCACCCAATTTGCCGATGAGGATCAGGCCCAGCCCCAAGCGGCGGCAGAGTTTCACTGCCTCACGTGGCAACCCCCGCTTTGGTTTGGCGATGGCCACATAAACATGATCAGTTATGGCAAGACGGTCCACCGCTTGATAGATAAGTTGCAAGGTAAAACCAAGTTTCAGTTCCACCACAAGCAGCGGGGCGCCCGGTTTACGGGCTACAACATCGCAGGATTTGACCTCGGCCTTAACCTCATAGCCCTGACGTTCGAGGAAGGATTTGATGGAGGGATAAAGATCAGTTTCACGCATGAGGTAGAAATAGCGCGATTCGCCTTCTTCTCACTCCGGTGTTGTCTCATGGAATTTGCTATAGTCGAGTGTCGTCAGCCCCGCTTCATCGGTTGTGAGAATATCGGTATAGCGACGGCCCCAGAGAACTTGGTCGTGTGTATAACTCTTGCGGGTGCGTAATTCTTGGGAGGCAGTGGCATCCATGCCACGCATGGTGACGATGAATTGATAATCATCTTTGGCCAGTTCATCTGCCGTGAGGCCATATAGCTTGCTGCTGGAGTCAATCACATGGAATAAAGTCCAACTTAAAATGAATGCTGGATTTTGGTTGCGGCCTAATTTCAATTCGTGAAAGCGACGAAACCTCTGGCCCTCTTTGGATGGTTCAATGCGGATGAGCCACAGTTGCGCGTTGGCATCGGCAATATAGTTGTGCCGCGCATTGGCGATGCGCAGCATGAAATGGGTTTTGCCATCATGTTGCGCAACCACGGGATTGGCCGCAAAAAGAATGCGCGCGCGCGGGCGCGAAAACCGCGCAAAGATAACCCCAGTTAAAGCGGCGGTAAATAATAGCGCGATGAAGCCTTCGATCGAATAGACCAAATGAGACCAGGTGGTGATTGGATACATTTCCCCGAAGCCCACCGTGGTGAATGCCTCAATGGAAAAAAAGAAAAGATTTAAAAAATGCGGCTCATCTAGTCTGCCTACACTGGCAGTGTCCATGGCATAGAGAACCGCAAAGAACAGATTTACGCCAATGAACATGGCAAGTGTGCTGAACAAAAACCAGCCAAAACTTGCCGTCATGGCGCGATGATACATATCACTCCAAAACTCAGTCTCGCCGCCTATCGTGCGGATATCGCGATCACCAAGGTGAATGGTACGTTGGCGCGGCTTCTTATTATGGCTTTTTCGCGCCATAAATATCAGGCGCGCACGAAAGCGGAATACGCGTCCATCAAGCTGCGGCTCATGTTTCCAGGCGTGAACTTGTAAGGGCCGATTTCCGATACCGGCGTTACTTCTGCGCCTGAACCAACAATGAAGCACTCATTCATGCTACCAAGTTCATCGGGCATAATGCGGCGCTCATTCACCGTCATGCCTTGCTTTTTGGCAATTTCGATAATGGTTTGACGGGTGATACCATTGAGGAAGCAATCAGCGATCGGCGTGTGAATTTGCCCGTCTTTGGTGAAGAAGATATTGGCGCCAGTACATTCGGCCACACGGCCTTGCCAATCTAACATCATGGCATCGGCATAGCCTTTCTTTTCGGCTTTGTGTTTGGAGATGGTGCAGATCATATAAAGGCCCGCCGCCTTGGCATGAACCGGCGCGCACATTGGGTCTGGCCTGCGATAATCGGCGATGTCGAGGCGGATGCCCTTCATTTTGGTTTCAGGATCAAACATCGAAGGCCAATCCCAAGTGGCAATGGCCACATGGATTTTGCTGTGTTGTGCTGCAACTGCCATCATTTCACTG
>DATCEN010000375.1:0-3266 GCA_036510015.1 Aestuariivirga sp. | reverse complement strand
CAAACGCTTTCTTTTGCTTAATGATTTTGAGGCCTTGGCTTGGAGCTTGCCACACATAAGCCAAGCAGATCTCGTGCAAATTGGCGGCGAAATAAAAACCACACCTTTGGTGAAAGTGGTTTTGGGCCCAGGAACTGGCCTTGGCATGGCGACCTTGGCGCCTTTGCCCGGCGGTGGCTGGATGCCCATCGCAGGCGAGGGCGGGCACGTGACCTTGCCGATTAAAACGGCCGAAGAATTCGCCCTCAAAGACAAGATCATGGGTCAAGACAAATTCTGCGAAGTCGAAGACGTGCTCACTGGCCCCGGCCTATTGGTGCTTTATAACGCCATCTCACCCACACGCGATTTACAAACCCCAGAGCAGGTGATGAAAGCGGGCCTCGCCGGCACCGATATGG
Organism: Aestuariivirga sp.; assembly: GCA_036510015.1. Classification (GTDB taxonomy): domain Bacteria; phylum Pseudomonadota; class Alphaproteobacteria; order Rhizobiales; family Aestuariivirgaceae; genus Aestuariivirga. The sequence continues at coordinate 2,865 of DATCEN010000375.1, read as the reverse complement.
CGGCGGTGAAAACACTTGATCATTTCATGACATTCCTCATGCGCTTGGCGGGCGACATGGCCATGGCCATTCAAGCGCGTGGTGGGCTTTATCTTGCGGGCGGCATTGTGCCTTCGCTGGTGGAAAAATTGAAGACACCAAAATACCGCCAAGTGTTCGAAGAAAAAGGCCGGCTTTCTCAGCATATGAAAACCATTCCGGTTTATGTGATCACCGATCCATTTCCAGCGCTCAAGGGTTGCGCCGCCGCACTCAACGCCACATGAAAAATTCGGTTCTGCTGATCATTGATGTGCAGAATGATTTCTGCCCCGGTGGTTCGCTGGCGGTGACAGGCGGTGACGACATAATACCGCTCGTCAACCAATTGGCGCGTGAACATGAGCATGTGGTGCTGACGCAAGATTGGCATCCAGCGGATCATTCTTCATTCGCTTCGCAGCACAAGGGTGCAGTAGCCTTCACGCAGATCGAAATGCCTTATGGCCTGCAAACTCTATGGCCGGATCATTGCGTCATCGGCTCTGCGGGTGCGGAATTTCATAAGGCACTTGATGTTCCAAACGCAGAACTCATCATCCGCAAGGGATTTCGCCGTGAGGTCGATTCCTATTCGGCATTTTTTGAAAACGATCACAAAACGCCAACCGGTCTTGGCGGTTATCTGAAAGAACGCGGTTTTCACCACATCACTTGCGTGGGCTTGGCCTTTGACTATTGCGTCAGATACTCCGCTGAAGATGCCAAGGCGCTGGGCTTTGATGTTGAAGTGATTGAAGCCGCAACCCGCGCCATTGATTTGAACGGCACTGTTGCGGCGACAAAGAACAGTTTTGCCGAACGCAGCATCACCCTTCGTTAAGCACTCACATAAGCAGTTTTCACTATTGTGTAGAATTCTACCGCATAGCGCCCTTGTTCGCGTGCACCGAAACTGGAGCCTTTGCGCCCGCCAAATGGCACATGATAGTCAACGCCAGCTGTGGGCAAGTTCACCATCACCATGCCCGCTTGCGATTTGCGGCGGAAGTCATTGGCGCTCTTGAGTGACTGCGTGTAAATGCCAGCCGACAGGCCCATCGGTGTGTCATTGGCCACAGTCAAAGCCTCATCATAGCTATCAACTTTAATCACTGAAGCAACCGGCCCAAAAATCTCTTCTTGGTTGATGCGCATGGCGTTTTTGGTTTTAACAAACAACGCAGGCGAGAGATAAAAACCTTTGGTGTCACGGTTCAAACGCTCACCACCCCAAGCCAGTTCAGCGCCTTCTTCGCGGCCAATGCGGATGTAGTCTTCATCCTGCTTCATTTGGGTTTCATCCACCACTGGGCCAATTTGCGTTCCCTCTTTCAAAGCATGATCGACTTTCAAACCTTTCAGCATGGTGAGCGTTTTTTCCACGAAGGCGTCATGCACTTTTGCGTGCACGATCAAGCGCGACGAAGCCGTGCAGCGTTGGCCAGCTTGGAAGAATGCGCCATCAACAGCGCCTGCAACAGCGGCATCCAAATTCGCATCATCCATAATGACCAATGGATTTTTGCCACCCATTTCCAATTGGAATTTGCGATTATGCGCGATGCACGCTTGCGCCACCTTTGCACCCGTGGCCACCGAACCGGTGAAGGAAAGCGCGTTGACATCTTTTGAATCGAGCATGGCTTGGCCAACGACTGAGCCACGCCCCATAACCAGATTAAACACACCCTTGGGCAGACCCGAGCGCGATATGATTTCGCTTAACGCCCAAGCGGTGGCCGGAACCAGATCAGCAGGTTTAAACACCACGCAATTGCCATAAGCCAAGGCGGGCGCGATTTTCCAAGCCGGAATAGCGATAGGGAAATTCCATGGGCAGATCAGGCCCACAACGCCAACCGGCTCGCGCGTAATGGTCACATCCACATTGGGCCGCGTTGAGGCAAGCTGTGTGCCTTCAATACGCAAAGCTTCTTGTGCGAAGAATTTGAATATCTGCGCGGCGCGAATGGTTTCGCCCACGCCATTGCTCAACGGCTTGCCATTTTCGCGCGAAAGAATGCGGCCGATCTCATCTTTCCGTGCCAGCAATTCCGTGCCGATCATTTCCAGCGCATCACAGCGTTGTTGCGGTGTTGAAAGGCCCCAGGCAAAGCTGGCCGCTTTGGCAGCTGCTATTGCTTCATCGGTTTGCGCTTTTGATGCCTGGGTAAATTCACCCACCACATCCGACACGTCTGAGGGGTTGATATCTTGCGTAACGCCAACACCATCCACCCAAGCGCCTGCGACGAAATTTTGCTTTGCAGCCATCATTATTCTCCATAAGTATTTGTATGATAATATAGCGCAGCTATCCGTGTAATGCTATAGCCCCGGCCACCACGCAGCCCACCCCAACCAAGCGGTGCCAGCTCATTTTTTCTTTCAGTAATTTAGCTGAAAATAGCAACGCAAAAAGAATGCTGGTTTCACGCAAGGCCGCAACGGCAGCAATTGGCGCTTGTGACATCGCCCAAATGACTATCCAGTATGCCCCACCCGCCATGAGTGCGCCAAGCGCTCCGCCCTTCCACGACTTCGCCATATCAACAAATATGGTGCGACCACGCAAAAGTGGTGCGGCAATCAACATGCCTGCCGCGTCAAATAGATAAAGCAGACCGGTATAGCTTGATGCATCTCCTGCCGCACGGCCACCCAGCCCATCCACAATTGTGTAACAGCCGATGAACACCGAGGTAGCCAACGCGAACATGAATGTGACGCGGTGAACGCGAAAAACATTTCCTGAGAGTGCAATCAACCAAATGCCAATGACTAAAGTTATTATGCCGATCAGCGCTGTTGATGATAGAGCATCATGGGTAAAAATCTGTGAGC
>DATCEN010000374.1:0-4353 GCA_036510015.1 Aestuariivirga sp. | reverse complement strand
CAATGCTTCGAGCAAATTGGATTTGCCGCAGCCATTAGGCCCCACCACACCGGTGAGGCCTTTTTCTATGATGAGTTCTGTGGGCTCAACGAATGACTTGAAACCTGTCAGCCGCAATTTGGCAAATTTCATGTGAGCCCTTTATTATCAGTTCAAAAGTGGATCGATGGCCTTTTTCAGGTCATCGTAACTGGCTTCGCCGTGGAAAACTTGGCCATTGAGGAACAGTGTTGGAATGCCATCGACACCATATTTATTGGATGCCTTATCGCGCGTTGCTATGATACCTTTAGCTATTGTCTCATTTTTTAAGCAGGCATCAAAATCCGCTTCTGACATGCCGGATTGTTTCATAATATTCAACAAACCATCATGGGCATTTGGCACCCAAGTTTCCTGCGTTTTGAAAAACACATCAATCAAAGGAAAGTATTTTTCCTTTGGACTGCAGCGCGCCAACATAAAGGCGGCAAGTGCCTGCTGATTATGAGGGAATTCGCGGAAAATGAATTTGATTTTGCCAGTATCAATGTAATCAGCTTTGATCTTGGGGAAAACATCTTTGTAAAAGGCGGCGCAATGCGGGCAAGAGGCCGAGGCATATTCCACCAATGTCACCTTGGCGTCGTCTTTGCCCATGGTCATGTCATTGTCTTCCGGCGTGAGAAGGTCTGACAGGTCAACCTTATCAGCGGCAAAAGCCGGCAAGGTGGTCAATGGTGCAAAGCCGATCAGGCTTGCACCCAACAAAAGATTGCGACGAGTGATATTTATCATTTGGTTTTCCTACTCGAGTTTGGGGGTGGCTCAAAACCCGTAATTTTGCCTGTGGAGAACGGGCCCTTAGGGTTTATCGCACTGCCCAAGCGGGCCAGTGCGGATTTCAGTTCAGGCTCAGAAATATTTGATTCTAAATGATTTTCCCATGCCTTGGCGACAGTGGGTGAAACCATAGGGCGTTGCACTTTGAAGGCTGGCGCATCCGCTGATTTCAGAATTTTGATGGCGCTGATAGCGGCATGGCCGAGATATTGATTCACCCGGTCTATGAGGCGAGGGCCGTCGTAGTGAATATCCAGCGCCAAAGCCGCTGGCACGCGTAAAACCAAGGTGCCGCCAAGTTTGGCTTTGGCATCGGCTTGCTTGGGCCAATTGATTTTTTCAGGATGGGCCGAGGCTGCCGCACAATCACCCACAATAGCGCGCCATTGCGCAGCAAGCTCAAGGCTGGCAAAGCCGTGGCGTTGAAAGGCCGCATGAGAAATGGCGGCGAAGTGGCGGTTCAAGGATTCCATGTGCGTGGGCAATCATCATACGAAAACCATGGCAGAACAAGGGCGGAAATTACTGGCTTGGTACGATGTTCATGCGCGTGATCTGCCGTGGCGCGTTCGCGAGCAAGAACCTTACAAGGTTTGGCTTTCAGAAATTATGCTGCAGCAAACCACGGTGGCCGCAGTGAAGGATTATTATATTAAGTTCATCTCAAAGTGGCCAAAGGTTGAGGCCTTGGCCGCCGCTCCGTTGGATGATGTGCTGAAAGCTTGGGCTGGGCTTGGCTATTACGCGCGGGCGCGGAATTTGCACGCTTGTGCGCAGTTGGTTGCAGGGCAGGGCGGCGTGTTTCCGCGCAATGTTGCGGGGCTAATTGAACTGCCCGGCATTGGGCCTTATACGGCAGCGGCGATTGCAGCGATTGCCTATGATACACCTGTCGCAGCGGTGGACGGGAATGTGGAGCGCGTGATCAGTCGCTTTTATGCGATCAAAGAACCCCTGCCTTCATCCAAGCCACGCATTAAAGAATTGGCGCAGGTCTTAGTACCCGAAAAGAGAGCAGGGGATTTTGCCCAAGCCATGATGGATTTGGGCGCAACAATTTGCACGCCAAAATCTCCGTCTTGTGGAAATTGTCCGTGGGCGGATGATTGTGCAGCGCGCGCTGAGGGGTTGGCTTCTGTGTTGCCTTACAAAGCGGCGAAGCAAAAAGTACCAACTCGATATGGCCATATCAATTGGATTGAGAATGGCAAGGGCCAAGTATTACTACGGCAACGACTAATGAAAGGTTTGCTTGCCGGGATGATGGAATTTCCATCATCTGATTGGCTGGAGCGGGCCCATGATTTTGCGCCACCTTTAGAGCTAAAATGGAAGCGTGTACTGGGCATCGTCGAACACACCTTCACGCACTTTCATTTGGAGCTCATCGTGTGGCGTGCTCAGAAAAGAATGCCAGTATTGAACGGGCGCTTTGTGGCCTTCGCAGAATTGGAACATGAAGCGCTGCCTTCACTGATGCGCAAAGTGGCCGCCCATGCGTTGAAGCCTATCAAGGCAAAGTGATGCTGGTTCTTTGTCCGGCTTTCACGTCGATGATTTTCTCACCAATCAGGTTATCGCCATTGAAGGCCTGAACTTGATAGGAGCCTTCATTGGCGGCGATGTTGAGTTTAGGGTCGTAAGTCGTTGTGATCCATTTGTGTTTGCCATCAACGCCTTCTAACCCATCGCTCACAACATAGCTTGTTGCACCTGCCGCTGATGCTGCAATATAGCCCGCTTTGGCATTGATGGTGACAGCAATTTGTTGACCTGCCTTAACCTCAACTTGTTGCTCAGTTGATGCAAGTCCAAGCAATGCGCGAACGACGTAAGTGCCTGCGGGCAGGCTGAAAACTGACTTGGCGTCATATTTTGTGTCGAGCCACACTGGAGCTTGGCCCGCATCACTAGGCTTGCGCACTTCGAATGATACGCCTTGCTCCATGGCTTGGCCGCCTTCAGCAAAGACTGCAGAAACAGCGAGTTGGCCCGCGCCAAAGGCGATGACTTGATCGCGGATCTCCCCCTCTTTGATGCTAAACGGCGCTTCAACTTTGGTGTCACCCAGGCTGAGCTTCAGCACATAGTTTCCAGCGTTCAACATGAACGAGCGCGTGACCCCATATTCTGTGTCAACATAAGAGCCTTGCGACGTGCCGACTTCCCACGCAGCACCCTGATCGGTGAGTTTGGTTTTGTCATCGATCATGGCCGAGAAGTTGATAATTCCGGCGTGTAAAACGGGTGCTAGATTTGTTACTTTGCCATCTTCCACTTTGAAGGGCTGTTCGACAACTCCCTTACCGGCTTCAAGGCGCAAGACATAATCGCCGGACCCGAGGTTAGCCTGCAATTTGTCCATCGTTTCAGTGGCCACATATTCGCCTTGCGTGCCATCTGCTGCATCTGATTTGCGGAACACCCAGGTTGGTGGGCTATATGGTTTTGGAATTTCGATACCTGGTGCCAGAAGTGCGTGGCCAATAACATTAAATTTGACGGCAGGTGGCGCAACAGGTTTGGCTGCAACGGTTTTGGTGAGCGCTTTGAGCAGATCATCAGCGTTATTGGCAATGGTGAAAGTGCCCCCGGTTTTATCGGCAAGGCATTTGAGCTGAGCCACAGCGCCTTTGTCATCAAGGCCAAAGCCTACGGTGTGAACTTTAAGTTCCACGCCGGTTTTGGCAAGATATTCTGCAACGGCACAAGGGTCAGAATTGCAATTCTCGATTCCGTCCGAAACCAGAATGACCGTGGCTTTTTTCTCGGTGTATTGCAGAGCCTCCGCTGCTTGCTTCACAGCTTGTGTCATTGGCGTCTGGCCCTTGGGCTGAATGGCATTAACCGCGGCCATATATTCAGCGGCGTTGAGCGGGCCGGGCTCCTTTATTGTTTCAATATCGCTGCATTCATTCTTTTTGCGGTGACCATATACAACAAGGCCGAGTTCGTCTTGGGGCTGCCAGCCGGAAACGATTTTGCCCACGACTTGTTTGGCGATGTCGATCTTGGATACACCATTAATTTTGGCGCGCATCGAGCCGGAAGCATCGAGCACGAGAATTACGCGCGAACTATCCTCGGCTTGAGCAAGATTTAAACCTATGAAAAGAAAAACGAGAGCAAGGAATATCACACGTAATTTCATAGTGCCACCCAATCTGAAATGCCGCTCAGTGATTTTAAATTGCATGCTCATATGCAACTGTCAACTCAGAGGTTAACAGCGGTAGCCATCTCCTGCCTCACTTGTGGTCCGGCGCTCTCATGAAAAAACGCCAGTATTGAACGGGCGCCTTGTGGCCTTCGCAGAACTGGAACATGAAGGACTGCCATCGGTGATGCGTAAAGTGGCGGGGTAGGCTTTAGAACGCTAATTTTCGTCGCTCACTCGGCGGAGCGGCTGCAGTATTTTCTTCAATTTTTACGGCTGAGACAGATTTGTGCGTTGGCAGCTTTTCCATCAAGCTCATTACAACCATGAATGAAAAACCGAGACCGTAAGTTACAAGTATGAAAAAGAGGGGA
>DATCEN010000373.1:0-5657 GCA_036510015.1 Aestuariivirga sp. | reverse complement strand
AGCCACTGTGTGGCAAGTGCGGGCCAAAGCACCCCTCGTTGCACTGCACGAACTCACCACGCCAAACGCACCGGAACTTTTATCCAGGGGGGCTTTGGCGCTTGAGCATGATGAAGGGCGAGGCTTTGATGAAACGGCTTTGTTTCACACGCTCAACTTGGCGCGCCAACAAGGCGGCCAAGTATTGTTAACCAGCAGGCTTGAACCGCGTTTGTGGCAACTGAAATTGCCGGATTTGGCCTCACGCCTCAAGGCCTTGCCACTTGTTCATATTTCGGCACCTGATGATGCCTTGTTGCGTGGAGTTTTGGTTAAGCTTTTTGCGGATCGGCAAATCAGTGTTGATGAGGCGGTGGTGAGTTATATGTTAACCCGAATGGCGCGTTCGCTTGCGGCGGCACGCAGCCTAGTGGCGGAGATTGACCGAGCGGCAATGGTTGAAAAAGCCGAAATCACCAGGCCCTTTGTGGCGCGTGTTATGGCCGCACATGAAAGCCCCGATCTTTTTAACTGAGATATTTTTAACGAGGAAAGCGCTTAGTCGTTCATAAAATCGTCAAACTGGGATAAGATTGCAAACATATGAATGACATGAGCCCACCCAGTGATTTGATGCGCAGTCCGCAGCGCTTTTTCAACCGTGAGTTATCTTGGCTTGAATTTAACATGCGGGTGTTGGAAGAGGCACGAAACCCAGCCCATCCTTTATTGGAACGGCTGCGCTTTCTTTCGATCAGCGGCAACAACCTGGATGAGTTTTTCATGGTGCGGGTGGCTGGCCTGGTGGGGCAGCTGCGCGAACAGATTCCCGAAATTTCACAAGATGGTCTGTCTCCCGCTGATCAGTTGGAGCTCATCAGACGGCGTGCATTGGAGTTGATGGCGGAACAAGATAGGCGCTGGATTCAACTCAGAGCCGAGATGAGCGACAATGGTATAGCTATCATAGGCGTTGAGGGTCTGACGAGGGCAGAACACGATTGGCTTGATCTTCGGTTTCTTGAACAGATTTTGCCTGTGGTTACGCCCATCGCTATTGATCCAGCCCATCCATTTCCGTTCATCTTGAACCGTGGGTTTGTTATGGCGGTGGAAATGAAACGCCGCGTTGACGGCAATAAAATGCGCGCATTGCTGCCCATTCCGGCCTTGCTTGAACGGTTCATCCGCTTGCCCGGTGAAGTGGCGCGTTTCATCATGTTAGAAGATATGTTGGGGCTTTTTCTGCCACGGCTTTTTCCCGGCTATGATATGTTGGCCCGTGGCCTGTTCCGCGTGATCCGTGATAGTGATCTTGAAATCGAAGAAGAAGCTGAGGATCTCGTGCGGTTGTTTGAAACCGCTCTCAAACTTCGCCGCCGTGGGCAAGTTATTCGCATGGAAGTGGATGCGCAGTGCCCGGTGGATTTGCGCAATTTCATCGCTGAGGAGCTTGATGCTTCGCAGGATGTGACCATTGTTTCAGAAGGCCTCGTAGGCTTTGCTGATACGCAGCAATTGATTTTGGACGAGAGACCGGATCTTAAATTCACGCCTTACGTGGCGCGTTTTCCTGAGCGGGTGCGTGACCATGGCGGCGATATTTTTGCTGCCATTAGACAAAAAGATTTTGTGGTGCACCACCCATACGAATCTTTTGACGTGGTGGTGCAATTTATTAGACAAGCCGCCGCTGATCCAGATGTGATTGCCATCAAGCAAACGCTTTACCGTACGTCGCATAACTCACCGGTAGTGGCCGCTTTGGCCAAGGCAGCTGAGGCCGGAAAATCTGTGATTGCCCTAGTTGAACTCAAGGCCCGCTTTGATGAAGAAGCTAATATCCAATGGGCCAGAGATTTGGAACGCGCCGGTGTGCAAGTGGTGTTCGGATTCCTCGAATTGAAAACCCATGCCAAGGTTTCCATGGTGGTGCGGCGCGAAGGTGGGGGGATGCGCACTTATGTCCATTTTGGCACCGGTAACTATCACTCGATTACCGCCAAGATTTATACTGATTTATCATTTTTCACCTGTGACCCGGCACTGGCGCGCGATGCGGCGCGGGTTTTCAACTTCATCACTGGTTATGCTCAGCCAGAGGAATTGGAAAAGATCGCGCTATCGCCGATCAATCTCAAGGATACTTTGCTGCGCGATATCGAAAATGAAATCGTCCATGCCAAGGCAGGCAAGCCAGCGCAGATTTGGGCCAAGCTCAATGCTTTGGTTGATGAGGGCATTATTGACGCACTCTACCGTGCATCACAAGCTGGCGTGCAGATTGATATGGTGGTGCGCGGTATTTCTTGCTTGCGGCCCGGCATTAAAGGCTTCTCGGAAAATATCCGCGTTAAAAGTATTGTGGGGCGCTTTCTCGAACACTCGCGCATCGTGTGTTTCGGCGCTGGGCATGGCTTGCCTAGCCCTAATGCCAAAGTCTATATCGGCTCGGCTGATTGGATGCCGCGCAATTTGCACCGCCGCGTGGAAACGCTTATTCCGATTGAAAATCCAACTGTGCATGAACAAATTTTAGATCAAATTATGTTGGCCAATTTTCGTGATAATACCCAAAGCTGGGTATTGAAGAGTGATGGCACCTACACGCGCATAGCGCCAGATGCGCAGCATCCGGCGTTTAATGCGCATCAGTTCTTCATGGAAAATCCATCACTGTCTGGGCGTGGCAGTGCACTATCTGGCAAACCACAAGAAGAAACCAAAAAGAAAAAGAGGCGCACTAAGTGACTTGGCATACGGGCTATCGCACGGAACCACCAAAATATAAGCCGGTGGCGGTTGTGGACATTGGGTCAAATTCAGTGCGCCTTGTGGTCTATGATGGATTGCGCCGCTCTCCCAGCCCGATCTTCAATGAGAAGGTGTTATGTGGCTTGGGAAAAGGTGTTGCGATCAGCGGGCGATTGAACGAGGCAGCGGTGACGCGCGCGCTTGCAGCGCTAAGGCGGTTTCGTGAACTGGTGCGACAGATGGGCGTCGCACGGGTTTTTGCGGTGGCCACCGCAGCTGCGCGTGAAGCCAAGAATGGGCCAGACTTTATTAAGGCCGCCGAAAAGGCCATTGCTTGTAAAATTCGTGTGCTGACAGGCAAGCAAGAAGCCCATTATGCAGCACTGGGCGTGATGGCGGGCATGCCGCAAGCCGATGGCATTGCCGGCGATTTGGGTGGCGGCTCATTGGAATTGATCGACATCAAGAAAGGCAAAGTTAAAGGTGGGGTGACCTTGCCGATCGGCCCGTTGCGTTTAATTGATTTATCAAACGGCAATATGCAACGAGCCCAGGCCATTGTGGATGAGTATTTGGCCAAAACGCCGTTGCTCAAGAACCTGCAAAATCGCAGTTTCTATGCGGTGGGCGGAGCATGGCGTAATTTAGCGCGGCTGCATATGGCGCAAGGTGGTTATCCCTTGCATGTGTTGCACAACTATCTTCTTTCGCGCAAAGACGCCGAAACCTTGCCCGAGTTGTTACGGCGGCGTGATGCGGCCTCAGTTAAAAAGATCGATGACATGTCAAAAACACGTGCTGACACGTTGCCCTATGCTGCCATGATCCTTGAGCGTCTGATGCATTTTGGCAACGCCAAAGAAGTCTCGATTTCTGTTTATGGTGTGCGTGAAGGTTTGCTGTTTTCAAAGCTGCCCCGCAAGAAAATGGGGCAAGACGCACTTCTGTCATCGTGCTGGGATTTTGCAAGGCGATATGCCCGCTCACCAGCACATGAGTTGGAATTATGTGATTGGACAGATCAGCTTTTTGGCAAAGCAGCCCTCGCTGAAACCGCAGACGAAAAACGCTTGCGCTATGCGGCCTGTTTGCTGGCAGACATTGGTTGGCGTGCGCATCCGGATTACCGCGCGGCACGTTCACTCGGTATGATTTCACAGGCTACATTTGTAGGTATTGATCATCCGGGACGGCTGTTTTTAGCGCTGACCATTTTCTATCGCTATGATGGTGAGGATATGCGCGGAGAGATGACACAGCTGATGCAGGCACCTGCGATAAGGCGCGCCCATCTGCTGAGTTCAATTTTCCGTTTGGCCTATATTTTGTCTGCTGCCATGCCGGGATTGTTGCCGAAGATTGGGTTGAAAATCACCGGTAAATCATTGGTGTTACGGCTGCCCACCAAGCTTAAAGATTTGATGGGAGAGCGTGTGGAAAAGCGCTTGGCAGAATTGGCGATTGAATTGGGCTTGATACCGAAATTGATGATCAAATAATTGGAATGCGCGAATTCTCGCTGCGTTCGCGCGGCAGAATAACCGCCTTGCCGTTGTCGATGCCAATGGCGGCACGACCATGTTTTAGATCAAGTGCGATCTTACCAAACACATCCAGCTGCCATCCCTTCATGGCCGGTATGTCGGCATTGTCGTCCATGGCCAGCGCTTCGATATCAGCCACTGAAGCGATAAGCTTGGGCGCAAGTCCATTGCTTTCGCAAACAACTTTCAATGCCAGTTTTAAAATCTCGGCAGCTGCCTGTGCCGATGACGACATTTCTTCAAACTTAGGTTTGCCGGGAATGGTTTCAGGATCGCGTGCCAAACCATGCTGCACGGCTTTCATCAAAGCTGCGCCCATGTTGGAATTGCCCGTACCTTTGGAAACCAAACGCAATTCATTCACATCTTGTGGCGTTTGCGGCATTTGAATAGCAATTTCAGCAACCGCGTCATCTTTTAAAATGCGGCCACGCGGCACATTGCGGCTCTGGGCTTCACGCTCACGCCAAGCCGCAACTGACATTAAAACTGCCTGCTGTTTCTTGTTTTGGATGCGCGCCTTGATGCGCCGCCAGCTTTGCTCAGGATCAACTTTATAAGTGGCTGGATCACACAGGCTTGCCAGCTCATTCTTCATCCATTCAGCACGGCCACTTTTCTTGAGCAGATCCACCAAGGCTTCATAAACCGTGCGCAAGTGTGTGACGTCTGAAATGGCATAGCTGGTTTGTTTGTGGGTTAGGGGGCGGCGTGACCAATCGGTGAATTGCGAGGATTTATCGATACTGGCATTAGCCAGTTTGCGCACTATGGCTTCATAGCCTACTTGATCGCCGAAGCCACAAACCATGGCAGCGATTTGGGTGTCCACCACGGGTATGGGCAATGCGCCCGACAGCGTCATCAGAATTTCAAAATCTTGCTTGGCGGCGTGAAAAACTTTCAACACTTTCTCATCGGCCATCAAACCAAAGAAAGGTGCAAGATCCAGCCCCTCTGCCAGAGGGTCAATTAACGCGGCTTCTGTGGCACCGGCAATTTGAATGAGGCAGAGCTTGGGATAATAAGTTGTCTCACGCAGAAATTCAGTATCCACTGTGATGTAAGTTTCATTGGCCCAGCGTGCGCAATAGCTGGCGAGATCATCAGTTGTGATGATGGTGTGGATTGGCGCTTCAGTGACTTGCGTTTTGTTCAACATATCAAGCCCTGCCAAACACACGTTTGAAAATGGTGCCAACGTGTTTGGTGTGATAGCCAAGATCAAACAATTTCTCGAGTTCCTTCGGTGAGAGATGTGCGGCCACTTCCTTGTCAGCTTTGAGTAAATCCAAGAACTGGCCTTCGCCGCGCCAGACAGGCATGGCGCAGCGCTGCACGGCGGCATAGGAGGCTTCGCGGCTCATGCCTTTTTGGGTG
>DATCEN010000372.1:0-3446 GCA_036510015.1 Aestuariivirga sp. | reverse complement strand
TGATGCGGAGGGTCATGCCATCGGCCACTACCGCGAAACGGGTTTGCCAGCGGCAATAATCGAATATACGCAGGCGCATGATCTCGGGCTCTCCACTTATGCTTCGGCGGAAGCGCAAGTCGCAGCCTTGTCTGATGATATTGCCTATAATGCCCATGACATTGATGACGGGCTTCGCGCTAAGTTGTTTGATGTGATTGAACTGGGTGATGTGCCCTTGGTGGGGGTTGCCCTGGGGGATGTCTTGAAACTTCACCCCAATCTTGAAACACAGCGTGTGATCCATGAAACGGTACGTCGCGTGATTTCTGCCATGGTGGGTGATGTGCTGACAGAATCGCGCCGCAAGATTTCAAAACTCAAGCTCGCCAGCGCCGATGATGTGCGCAAACTAGGTGAGCCATTGATTGTTTTTTCAGCGCAGATGCGTGAGAACAACCGCATCCTCAAACAATTTCTTACTGCCCATATGTATCGGCATCCGCGTGTGATGGACGTGATGAACAAGGCCCAACGCGTCGTTGATGATTTGTTTGAGGTCTATATGCAGGATAAAAACTTGCTGCCTTCGGAGTGGCGTCAAGATCATCCCCACGCTGACACGCCACATTATGCCAGACAGGTTTGTGATTTTCTGGCGGGCATGACTGATAGTTACGCGCTGGAACAGCATCGCCGGTTGTTTGACCTTGACCCGCTTTTTAGATAGGGCAGGCGGTATATTTGAAAGTAATACATGAACATCTTTGCTGATTTCCAAATCGTTGTTGAACAAGCCGTTGCGGCTCTGGTCAGTGAAGGCGTTCTGCCCGCTGGGCTTGATCTTTCCAAACTGACGGTTGAGCCACCACGCGATTTCACCCACGGCGATATTTCCACCAATGCCGCCATGGTTCTGGCCAAACCGGCTGGCAAAAACCCACGCGCTGTGGCCGACGCACTTTTACCGAAGCTGTTGCAACATGCTGATGTGGCGGGCGGCAACGTCGCTGGCCCGGGCTTTATCAACATTTCAATAAAGCCAACACTTTGGCAAAATGTTTTGAAGGCAGCCCTTACACAGCAAGAGCGCTTCGGCGCTTCAACCTTGGGCCAAGGCATCAACGTCAATGTGGAATATGTTTCAGCCAACCCCACTGGCCCTTTGCATGTGGGCCATTGCCGTGGCGCTGTCTTCGGCGATGCGCTGGCGGCACTTTTAAGTTTCACTGCCCATAACGTCACTAAAGAATATTACATCAATGATGCGGGCGCACAGGTTGATGTGTTGGCACAATCTGCCTACCTCCGTTATCTTGAAGCGCTCGGTGAAAACATCGGTGATATCCCAGCGGGACTTTATCCGGGTGACTATTTAAAACCAGTCGGTGCGGCACTTGCGAGTGAATATGGCGCCAGTTTGCGCGAACCGTTTAAGTGGCAAACCATTATCCGCGATAAGAGCATCGCCATGATGATGGACATGATCCGCGATGATCTAGCCACACTAGATATCAAACAAGAAGTATTCTTCTCAGAAAAGTCATTGCAGGATTCCGGCGCGGTAACAGATGCTCTTAAAACGCTGGAGGCACGTGACTTAGTTTATGTCGGCAAACTGCCGCCGCCCAAGGGTGAAGTGCCGCCCGAGTGGGAAGACCGCGACCAAACCTTATTCCGCGCCACCCAGTTTGGCGATGACACGGATCGCCCACTTAAGAAATCTGACGGCAGCTACACATACTTTGCTTCGGATGTGGCTTATGTCAAAAACAAGATTGAGCGTGGTTTCAACCAACTCATTTATATTCTAGGTGCTGATCACGGCGGCTATGTTAAACGCCTGAATGCTGTGGCCAAGGCTTTTGCCGGAGACAAAGTGTCGGTTGACGTCAAACTATGCCAATTGGTTAAGTTGTTGCGTGATGGCGAACCAGTTAAAATGTCCAAACGCTCCGGAGACTTCATTACTTTGCGTGAAGTAGTTGATGAGGTTGGCGCAGACGTGGTGCGTTTCATGATGCTTTACCGCAAAAATGAAGCCCCTCTGGATTTCGATTTCGCCAAAGTAACCGAGCAATCCAAAGACAATCCCGTGTTTTATGTGCAGTATGCTTATGCCCGCATATCATCCGTTTTACGCAATGCGTCCAAAGACTTAAGTGGCAAAGTTGATTTTTCACTTTTACAGGACGAAGCCGAAATGGCGCTCATCAGAAGAGTGATTGAATTCCCTCGCCAGATCGAGGCAGCCGCCAAGGCGCATGAACCACATAGAATAGCGTTTTTCCTGTATGACATTTCCAGCGATTTCCATTCTTTGTGGAACCGAGGCAAAGAACTGCCGCATTTACGCTTTATTGTGGAAACCAGTGCAGATGTTACATTAACACGCCTCGCTTTTTTGCGTGCGATTCGCTATTGTATTGGCAATGGCTTGCGCGTTCTGGGTGTGAGGCCAGTCGAAGAAATGTGATCGGGTAAAAAGTGATGGACCAGGATTCTGGTAATTCGGGCGAAAAGCTCAACTGGCGTGAAAGGCTTGGAATTGGCAAAAACGTAGGCGGAACTGAACTGCCTAAGGTTGCTGATGAGTTCAAGCAGACTGCCCAGCCTGCTGGCCGGGTGATGCCACGTGCCACACCACAAGCAATTCGCCCTGGCCAGCATGTAATGGCAAAGCCCGCTCCAATGGCTCCGCGAAACGTGGCTCCGCGTGATTTGGCTCAACGCTCAGCATCAACTCCAGTTGCTGCAAAAGCCCCCGTCGCAGGTAATGCGCCACGCCCAAGTTCTGCAGCCACTTTAGCGCCACGGCCTGCAAATGCGGCACCTGTTGCCCAACGGCCAACAAACCCAGTACCAGTCGCGCCACGGCCTGCAAACCCAGCGCCGCGCATGCCGCCGGTCTCTGCTGATGCGCTGGCCGCAAAGCTGAAAGAACAGCGCGCAGCCGCCGAAAAATTAGCGGTCCAGCGGGTAGCTGCCGCTAAGCAAAAAACTGATCCAGCAGCTTCCAGCTCACCCGTTGCCGTGTCAGGAAAACCGAAGTTCGCCTTCGCTGAACCAGAAGCAGCAGCTGCCAAGGCAAGCGCGCCCACAACTAATGCTCCGCCACCTATTGTGAGGCCTGCGGCATTTCCCGCCACTGGGCCTGGTGGGCAAACCGCACAAACTGCAAATCAAGCGCCCGTCGGCTATCCGCCATCGGGCCAGCAACAGCCGCCTTATCAATCGGCTTATGCGCCTAGCTATGCTCCTGCTTATGGCCAGCAGCCACCTTCTTACCGCCCAATAGATCCTGCGACTGGCTTTGCACAAAACCCGGCATTTCAGCCAAGACAACCCGCAGCACAACCGGCGCGGCCGCAAGTTCCGTCCATGGGCGCTAATTCAGCTTTCAGATCAGCCAATCCGAGCTATCAAGCCCAACCCATGCCAGGCCGTCAGGCACCACTTGGTCAACC
>DATCEN010000371.1:0-2312 GCA_036510015.1 Aestuariivirga sp. | reverse complement strand
GATGATCTCTTGCATGGCCATGTGGCCTCTATGGATGCTTGTGCACGCGGTTTGTTGAACGCAGAGACAATCATCAAAACTGGAACCCTCGATAAGGCAATCGACAAGCGCTATGCCAAATGGAATTTGCCGCATAACGCTGCTATGTTGAAAAAAGGCGCCTCGCTGGAAAAAATTGCCGCACGGGTGCATAAGGATAAGATTGAGCCACAACCCAAATCCGGCCGTCAGGAATATCTTGAAGGTTTGCTGAATGAAGTTTGAGGGCCGTTTATAAATACGAGGAGGAAACCACCATGCCCACCACCATCAAAGGCCCAGCTATTTTTCTAGCGCAATTTGCCGGAGACAAAGCGCCGTTCAATTCTCTTGACGCCATTTGTAAATGGGCGGCTTCGCTCGGTTATAAGGGTGTGCAAATTCCAACGTGGGATGCGCGCTTTATTGATCTCAAAAAAGCGGCTTCCAGCAAAACCTATTGCGACGAGTTGAAGGGCACGGCCAAAAATCACGGGCTGGAGATCACCGAACTTTCTACCCATTTGCAAGGCCAGTTGGTAGCAGTTAACCCAGCTTACAATGAGGCCTTTGATGCCTTTGCGCCCAAGGAAGTGCATGGCAATGAACCTGCGCGCCGTAGCTGGGCTTGTGAGCAAGTTGTTATGGCGGCAAAAGCCTCCAAACATTTGGGCCTAAAATCGCATGTGTCATTTACTGGCGCCTTGGTCTGGCCATATCTCTATCCGTGGCCACCGCGCCCGGCTGGCCTGATCGAAGAAGGCTTTACTGAACTTGCTAAGCGTTGGAAGCCATTGCTTGATGTGATGGATGAAAACGGCGTTGACGTGGGCTTTGAAATCCACCCAGGTGAAGATGTGATGGATGGCATCACCTTTGAGATGTTCTTGGAAAAGCTGAAAGGCCACAAGCGCTGCCAGATCAATTATGATCCTTCGCACTTTGTGTTGCAGCAGCTGGACTATTTGCAATTCATCGACATTTATCATGAGCGCATTTGTGCCTTCCATGTGAAGGATGCGGAGTTCAATCCAACTGGCCGCCAAGGGGTTTATTCTGGGTTCCAGAATTGGACGCAGCGCGCCGGAAGGTTCCGTTCATTGGGTGACGGGCAAGTGGATTTCGCGGCGATCTTTTCCAAGCTTTCGCAATACAACTATGACTCCTGGGCCGTTCTGGAATGGGAATGCTGCTTGAAGTCTTCTGATCAAGGTGCCGCCGAAGGTGCACCATTCATCGAAGGCCACATCATCCACACGACGGGCAAAGCCTTTGATGATTTTGCTGCGGGTGGTGGCGTCGACAAGGCACAGATCAAGCGCATGTTGGGGATTTGATATTCCGCCCTCTCCCACAAGTTGGGCGAGGGCGAGTATCTTGAATTTAGCGACCACCCTGCCTATATTCCTCACCGATCGGAGGCGCGCAAAATGATATTCATACTCAATCTCATTTGGTTCATACTTGGCGGTTGGTTGATGGGTCTCGGCTGGATTTTGGCAGGCGTGATCATGGCCATTACCATCGTCGGGATTCCTTGGGTGCGTTCATGCTTTGTGATCGCGCGCTATTCATTCTGGCCCTTCGGCTATGAGCTTGAGAGCCGCGAACAATTGACTGGCCGCAGTGATATTGGCACCGGTACTTTAGGTACCATCGGCAATGTGATCTGGTTTGTCTTTGCTGGCTGGTGGCTGGCTGTGGCCCATCTGACTTTGGCCGTGGGCCTTGCATGCACCATCATCGGCATTCCCTTTGCTTGGGCCCATGTGAAGTTAGCAATGGCCTCGCTCTTTCCCATTGGCAAAACTGTTGTGTCAGTGGATGAGGTTAATCTCTATGGAAAAAAACTCATCCCAGCGCCTCGGGCTTAAACCGATAAGGCGTTGAACAGAATTCACACACCACTTCAATCATGCCGTCTTTCATCATGTCCGCACGGTCACCCATTGGGAAATTGCGCAACATGGATTCCACCGTCTCAAGTGAACAGGTGCAATGGCGGCTGATCGCGATGGCGGGATAAACCGTCACGCCATCTTCGTGATAAAGCCGGTATAGCAATTCTTCTGAGGTGAGGGTTGGATCAAGCAATTCATGGTCCTCAACCGTATCTAACAGCAACCGCGCCTTCACCCAATTGTCGTCTTCAAGAATTTCTGAAGCCTGTCCCTCAGGCATTTGTTCTGGGATTGCAGAAACCCCACCCTCGCTTGGCAAATGCTGCACCATAATGGCACCAGCGCGCCACTGCGTTGTCTTTTGCCCACGCGTCATTATTGGCCCAGCAGCGA
>DATCEN010000370.1:0-6146 GCA_036510015.1 Aestuariivirga sp. | reverse complement strand
GCGCCAGATGCCCAATGTGTTTCGCATGAAGCTGTTGGGTGCTGAAGTTGTGCCTGCCAAATCCGGCTCGCGCACTTTGAAAGATGCACTCAACGAAGCACTACGCGATTGGGTGGCCAATGTGGAAGATACGTTCTACTGCATCGGCACGGTTGCGGGCCCTGCACCTTACCCAGAAATGGTTCGCGATTTTCAGTGCATCATCGGCGAGGAAACCAAACGCCAGATGATGGCGCATGAAGGACGTTTGCCGGATTCACTGGTTGCAGCAATCGGCGGCGGATCAAATGCGATGGGGCTTTTTCATCCGTTCCTAGATGATGCCTCAGTTGAAATTCACGGCGTGGAAGCCGCTGGCCTTGGTCTTAAAACCAAAGACAAACATGCCGCTTCCATCGCTGGCGGCAAACCCGGCGTGTTGCACGGCAACCGCACTTATTTGCTGATGGATAAAGACGGCCAGATCGTTGAGGGCCATTCGATTTCCGCAGGCCTCGATTATCCGGGCATTGGGCCAGAACATGCTTGGCTGAATGATGTGGGCCGCGTAAAATACACCTCGGCCACAGACAAGGAAGCGCTTGAGGCATTTCAGTTGCTGTGTGAACTTGAGGGCATTATTCCTGCGCTAGAGCCTTCACATGCCATTGCCTATGCCATGAAGCTTGCTCCCACTTTGCCGAAAGATCATTTGATGGTGATCAATCTTTCCGGCCGTGGCGATAAAGATATTTTCACCGTGGCTGAAATTTTGGGGGTGAAGCTGTGAGCACGCGCATCGCCGATAAATTCGCTGCGCTGAAAAAAGAGGGCCGCGCTGCGATGATGACTTTTGTTACCGCTGGTGACCCTGACCATGAAACTTCATTGAAGATCATTCAGGGGCTTCCTAAAGCTGGTGCAGACATCATTGAACTGGGCATGCCCTTCACCGATCCGATGGCCGATGGCCCAGCCATTCAAGCAGGTGGGCTTCGCGCACTTGCCAATGGCGCTTCAATGAAGAAGACTTTGGCTTTGCTGAAGGCTTTCCGCATCAAAGACAAAACCACGCCAGTGGTTTTGATGGGTTATTACAACCCGATTTATGTTTATGGCGTGCCGAAGTTTTTAATAGACGCCAAAGCCGCTGGTGCCGATGGTTTGATCGTTGTGGATTTGCCGCCTGAAGAAGATGAAGAACTTTGCATTCCAGCAATGGCGGCAGGGTTAAATTTCATCCGGCTGACAACGCCCACAACTGACGACAAACGTGCACCCGCCGTGTTCAAGAACACCTCTGGTTTTGTATATTATGTTTCGGTTCTCGGTGTTACCGGCACGAAGGCCCCGGATTTGAAATCGGTTGCCGCCAATGTGAAGCGCTTGAAGAAACACACAACTTTACCCATCTGTGTCGGGTTCGGCGTTAAAACCGCTGAACAGGCCAGCGCCATTGCCAAGGTGGCAGATGGTGTAGTGGTGGGCTCAGCGCTGGTTTCAGCGGTTGAGAGGTCTTTGAACAAGCAAGGTAAGCCCACGGCACAAACGCCAAAGGCCGTGCATAAGGTGGTTGCCGAGATTGCCCTTGGTGTGAGAAAGTAAGCGATGAACTGGATCAAGAATTTCGTTCGCCCCCGCATTCGCTCCATTCTTGGCGTGGTCAGGCGCGAAGTGCCAGAGAATATGTGGATCAAAGATCCTGACTCTGGCCAGATGGTTTTTTTCAAAGACCTCGAAGCAAACCAGTTTGTGTTTCCGGGATCAGATCATCATCACCGTGTGCCCGTGGCCACGCGGTTTTCGCTGATGTTTGATGGTGGTGTCTTTGAGCCGCTGCCCGCACCCACGGCCACGATTGATCCGCTCAAATTTCGCGCTGAGAAAAAATACACCGATCAATTGAAAGACGCCAAAGCCAAAGCTGCTGCCGAGGATTCTGTACAAGCCGGTTTTGGCACAGTGAATGATCAACCGATGGTGATTGCTGTGCAAGACATGGGCTTTATTGGGGGCTCTCTCGGCATGGCGGCGGGAGATGCGATTATTGCCGCAATGCGCTTTGCGGTTTCCAAAAACTGCCCGTTTGTGATTTTTGTGGCTTCCGGCGGTGCGCGTATGCAAGAGGGCATTCTCTCGCTCATGCAATTGCCGCGCACAACAATTGCCGTGCAAGAGCTGCGTGAAGCTAAACTGCCTTACATCGTGGTATTGACCAATCCCACCACAGGCGGTGTGACGGCCTCTTACGCCATGTTGGGTGATGTGCATCTGGCTGAGCCTAATGCCCAGATCGGTTTTGCTGGTCAGCGCGTGATTGAACAGACCATTCGTGAGAAATTGCCAGCTGGTTTCCAGCGCTCAGAATATCTCAAAGCACATGGCATGGTGGATATTGTTGTTCACCGCCATGACATGAAGGCCACGGTTTCACGCATTGCGCGGTTGTTGATGAAGCAAGATGCAAAAATGATGACGGGCGCATTGGTTTCGGTGGCGTGAGAAGTGATGCCATTTTAATGCGGCTGTTAAGCTTGCATCCAAAAGTTATTGATCTGTCACTTGATCGTATGGAACGCCTTCTGGCGCGCCTTGGAAACCCTGAGCGCAAATTGCCACCCGTCATTCATATTGCTGGCACCAATGGCAAAGGTTCAACACTGGCATTCACCCGCGCCATCATGGAAGCGGCTGGCCTCAAAGTTCACACTTACATCAGCCCACATCTGGTGCGCTTCCATGAGCGCATTGGGTTGGCTGGAAAGCCCATTGCTGAATCCGAACTGGTGGCGCTGCTCGAAAAATGCGAAGTGGCCAATGGCAAAGAACCGATTACGTTTTTTGAGATCACCACGGCAGCGGCCTTTCTGGCTTATTCAAGAACACCAGCAGATTATTTGCTATTGGAAGTGGGGCTGGGTGGCAGGCTTGATGCCACCAACGTAATCGCCAAGCCTGCAGTTTGTGTGATCACTTCTATCGGGCTTGATCATCAACAATATCTTGGTGACACGATTGAAGAAATCGCACGCGAAAAAGCCGGCATTTTGAAACGCTGCTGCATAGGCGTGTTAGGCACCAATTCACCCGAAGTGCGCGAAGAAATTGAGCAGGTGGCACTCAAAGTTGGTGCGCCACTCACCATTGCCAATCAGGATTGGCAAAGTTACACGCAGCATGGCCGCTTGGTATTCCAAGATGAGAATGGTTTGTTGGATTTGCCGTTGCCCGCATTGGCTGGGCCACACCAGGTTGACAATGCGGGCAATGCCATTGCCGCCATACGTGCTTTGGATGACAGCCGCATCAGCGATGAGGCTATTGCGAAGGGACTGCGCACAGTTTCATGGCCAGCGCGGATGCAGAACTTTGGTGCGGGGAAGCTGCGGTCTTACGTTACTGAAGATACCGAGATTTGGTTGGATGGCGGGCACAATACGCCAGCCGGGCCAGTTGTGGCCGCTGCAATGCGAGAGCTTGGTCTGCGCGTGCCTAAGCCGCTGGTGCTGATCTGGGGCATGCTCAATACAAAAAATCCCAGTGGCTTCATCGCCAATTTCAAGGGGCTGGCCGATGCGGTTGTGACGCTGCCCATTCCCGATGAAGTGAACACCATTCCAGCAACAGAGTTGGCAACGGCGGCAACACGTGAAGGTTTAAAAGCTGTGGCCGTAACCACATTGCAAGATGCGCTGGAACAAGCCTGCAAATTATATCCTGCGCCACGCATCCTCATCTGCGGTTCGCTCTATCTGGCAGGCCATGTTCTTGCGCTGCATTCGGGAGAGGAAGCCTCGAAAGTGAGCGGAGCTGCGAAGAGGTAGGGGTGCTGTCGCGTAGTACCACCGCAAATTCTCAGCTTGAACTATGCTCGATGAATCTGTGTACCGTGTTTCTTGAACTGGGCCAGCGTGGAAGTCTTGACTTTCCCATCAACCACCAAATGGCGAATTGCATCTGGACTCGCCACGCGGAAGGGGGCGGCTGTCGACAGTTTGTCGGCGGTTGCCACAACAATGATTGCGGAACTGTTCTTTACCATGGCGCGTTTGACATCCGCCTCGGCGGAATCAAAAGCGGTTGCGCCGTGGACAGCATCAACACCGCAAGAGCCGAGGAATAGTAACTCAGCATGCAGTTGAGAAATCGTTCTCAAAGTTTCTTGTCCGACACAAGTTCCAAGATCACGGTCATAGGTTCCGCCCAGCATGATTAGTCTGACGAGACTGTGTTCAGCAAGTGCCGCTGCCACGCCAAGAGAATTTGTTGCCACGGTCAATTCAATGCTGTGGGGAATTGCATTGGCGATTGCAATGTTGGTTGAGCCACTATCAATGAACAGAGATTGTCCCGAGTGAATTAACTTCACAGCCCTTAAAGCCAGCCTCGCCTTTTCGTCGCGCAGCAAGTCATTGCGAAGCCGAAGCGGCCCGGCGTTAGGGGCAATGGCCACTGCGCCGCCATAGACGCGACGACAATCACCTACTTTGGCAAGTTCGCGCAAATCGCGCCGCGCGGTGTCTTCTGATACCGAAAACCGTGCGGCAAGGTCGCCAGCCAGAATGCGCCCTTTTGCGGCCAATTCCGCGCGAATGAATTCAAATCGCTGTTCAGCTAACACAAGGCCTCCTGCACGTGGTTCTTTGTTGTTGCACGTTTTGCACGTTTATGCAAGATTGTGATTTCGAACAACAAGAGAAATTCTATGTCTTTCGGTATCAACCTATCGCCAGAGCGCCGCGTTTTTGCTGGCTTTTGTATTCACGCCATTGGGATGGGTAGTATTTTCCCGCGCATGGCTGACATTAAGCAGCAGATGGGCGTGGGCGAGCAGACGCTGGGGTTTAGCCTTATTGGCTTGCCTGTAGGAACGCTCATCGCGCTGACATTTGCCACACCCTTGATTGAACGCATGGGCTTTCGGCGCACATTGCTCTCAGCTATTCCGCTTGTGGCCTTGTTCTATGCTTTGGCGGTTCACGCTTTAATCCCGCCGCTGTTTTTTATGGCGCTCGTACCAATTGGTTTTCTGATCGGTTGCATTGAGATTGTGTTGAACACTGAAGCGGACCGGGTTGAGCATTTGGTCAAACGCCGCATTATGAACCGTGCACATTCATTCTGGAGCTTCGGATTTTTTAGTGCGGGCCTTGCCGGCGCTGGCATGGCGCAGCTTGGCTTATCGCCGCAAATGGACTTGGCACTCATTGCGCCGATGATAGCGCTCGGTGTTGTGGCATTTCTTGCCAAGTTTGAAGCAGCCCCCAGCCGCGTGGTTGAGCATGACAAAGAGCGGCCCAAATTCTCATTGCCCACTATTGCAATCCTGGGCCTCGTTGCGGTCACGCTATCTGCCATGTTGATGGAGGGTGCGGGCATCGATTGGTCTGCAATCTACATGCGCAATATATATAATTCCGGCCCCTTTATTGCCGGAGTGGCGGTGGCAACAGCGGCACTTTCGCAAGCCATCACCCGCTTTTTTGCTGATCGTTATGTCGAAAAGCATTCACCCGCTTCTGTATCGCGCTTTTTTTCCGGCGTGTTGTTGGCGGGCACAGTCATTGTATTTCTAACCCCATCACCGCTTCTCTCGCTGCTGGGATTTGCATTGATCGGCATAGGCTGTAGCGTAATGTTCCCGCTGGCCATGTCGGCTGCCGCACAAATGACTGACCGTCCCTCAGCCATCAATGTGGCATCGATGGTGCAAACTGCTTTTATGGCTTTCCTTTTGGGCCCGCCGCTTCTGGGCACAGTCGGCCAACATTTCGGCACGCAATGGATCTATGGCGTGGGCGCACCGTTGGCAGTGTTAAGCTGGTTTACAGCAGGCGCGTTTGGCGAAAAAAATCAGAGCTAATTTCAATTGCTGAGAATTGTCGGCAGACCCAACCCTCGTACTACGGTGCCAGGAGTTACGGTGCCGGTGCAATATATCCAAATCCGCGCATTCTAATCTGCGGCTCGCTCTATCTGGCGGGCCACGTTCTAGCGCTGCATTCAGGCGAAGAGGCTTCAAAGGTGAGCCGGGCCGCGAAGAGGTAAGGGCAGGATTAGGTTATTAAATTTGCCATGGTATTTTGACCACTGGATACATTAGGCAAATTGTTTAGAGCGGCCTTCTGCTTCTTCCTCTCGAACGGAACTCTAGAGCCAACCCGGCG
>DATCEN010000369.1:0-3208 GCA_036510015.1 Aestuariivirga sp. | reverse complement strand
CGGACATACGCGCGCCAAACCATTGCGCCAATGCGCAGCGCTGGGATCACTTGCTGCTGCAGAAGTTATTTCACACATCGGGCCAAGGCCTGAAGTCAATTTAGCAAAACTTGCCCAAAAGAATGGGCTGATCTGAGGAATTTTTATGCGCCCATCTGGCCGACAAAATAATCAACTTCGCGAGATCTCGTTCACGCGACATGTTTCAAAACATGCAGAAGGCTCTTGCCTTGTAAAATTTGGCGACACACACGTGCTGTGCACAGCTTCGCTGGAAGAGCGTGTGCCGCCGTGGTTGAAGGGTGGCGGCAAAGGTTGGGTGACAGCAGAATATGGCATGTTACCACGCGCAACCGGAGACCGGATGAAACGCGAAGCTGCAGCTGGAAAACAATCTGGCCGCACGCAAGAGATACAGCGCCTCATTGGCCGTTCACTTCGCGCCATTGTTGATTTGAAAGCCTTGGGTGAACGTCAGATCACTTTGGATTGCGATGTGATCCAAGCCGATGGCGGAACACGCACAGCCGCCATCACCGGGAGTTTTATAGCGCTCAGCGACTGTATTTCATGGATGATGAAGCGCGGCATGTTTACTGCGTCTCCGATCAAAGACAATGTGGCAGCGATTTCCTGCGGCATTCACGAAGGTGTGTGCGTGGCCGATTTGGATTATGCCGAAGATTCGACCGCCCAAACCGATGCCAATTTTGTGATGACGGGATCTGGCGGCATCATCGAAATTCAAGGTACGGCAGAAGGTGAACCTTTCTCAGAAGACAAGTTGCAAGAACTGTTGTTTCTGGCCAAGGGCAGCATCGCGCAACTGGTGGCAGCACAGAAAAAAGTCTTGGCATGATGCGCAAACTCACCGGACAAAAAATTCTTATCGCGACACATAACAAAGGTAAGTTGGAAGAATTTGCAGAATTGCTGAAGCCTTATGGCGTTGAGACTGTATCAGCCAAGGAGTTAGGCCTCGCTGAACCTGCTGAAACCGGAAAGACTTTTCGCGACAATGCCCATATCAAGGCGGTCGCTGGCTGCAAGGGCTCTGGGCTTATTACGATTTCTGACGATAGCGGCTTGTGTGTGGATGCCCTTAAGGGCGCACCGGGTGTTTACACCGCTGATTGGGCTGGACCGGCAAGAGATTGGACTTTGGCCATGCGCATGGTTGAAGGCAAGCTGGCTGCAGTGAAGGCCGTTTCACCACAACAACGTAAGGCGCAGTTCCGCTGCACATTATGTGTGATGTGGCCTGACGGCGAAGTGCGTTATTACGATGGTGTGGCCCCAGGAGAAATGGTGTGGCCACCGCGCGGCGACGCTGGCCATGGTTATGATCCAGCCTTCAAGCCTGATGGCTTAGACATAACCTTTGGGGAAATGAGCCACGAAGATAAAAATAAAATCTCACATCGCGCCCGCGCTGTGGAGAAATTACTTGCTGACCTCCTCTGAGAGAGACTTTGGCGTTTATGTGCATTGGCCCTTCTGCAAGGCCAAATGCCCTTACTGCGATTTCAACAGCCATGTGCGCCACGATGCAGTGGATCACATGCGTTATGCCAAGGCTTTGGTGCGTGAGTTGCAGCACATGAAGCAGTTGGCACCTGACAAGAAAGTCACCAGTATTTTCTTTGGCGGCGGCACACCATCACTCATGCCACCTGCTGCTGTGGCCCATGTGTTGGACAGCATTGCCAGCCTTTGGCCAGTTGCGGCGGATGCCGAGATTACGCTGGAGGCAAATCCCACCAGTGTTGAAGCCGAGAATTTTCGTGGCTACGCATCCGCTGGCGTCAACCGCGTTTCCGTTGGTGTGCAGTCATTGAATGCCGCAGATTTGGCAGCGCTTGGCCGCCAACACACGCCGGATGAAGCGCTGGCGGCATTTCGCTTAGCGGCAAAGATTTTTCCGCGCGTGTCATTTGATATGATTTATGCAAGACCCAACCAAACAGTTGCGGCATGGCGCGAAGAACTATCCATGGCCCTCAAAGAGCAACAGGGCCACATGTCGCTCTATCAACTCACCATTGAACCAGAGACGCGTTATTTTGATTTGCAACAAGCCGGCAAATTGGTGATTCCGGATGATGATTCGGCGGCGGCTTTATATGAAGTCACGCAAGAACTCACCGAAGCTGCGGGATTGCCCGCTTATGAAATTTCCAATCATGCCAAGCCCGGCCATGAGAGCAGGCATAATCTCACCTATTGGCGTTATCTTGATTATGCAGGCGTTGGGCCCGGCGCTCATGGGCGGATGAACGGTTTGGCCACTGTTTGCGAAAAATATCCAGAGACTTGGGTTTCGCGGGTTGAGGCGCAAGGCCATGCGCTGATTGAGCAAACGCAATTGACAGCGATGGAGCAAGCGCCTGAATATCTTCTCATGGCAATGCGGATCAACGAGGGTTTGAATATAAAGCGGCATGCTGCATTGGCTGGGCGCGCCATTGCTGCTGATAAGATAGACGCTTTGGCTTCGCTCAATTTACTGCGTGAAGTTGACGGGCACTTGCAAGCCACAAGCCGCGGACGGCCCATTCTCAACGCCATTATCAGAGAGCTGAATGGCTGAGCGCACTTACCATATTGGTGCCAACCAACATCTGGCCGCTGCCCTTGAGCCAGGCTTACATATCACCGCCACACCGATTGGCAATTTAGGAGACATCACCTTGCGCGCACTGGCCAGTTTGGCGGCGGCTGATGTGGTGTTGTGTGAGGATACGCGGGTTTCAGCACGGTTGTTGGATCGTTATGGTATCAAGGCCATCACCAAACCTTATCATGAGCACAATGCCGAAGCGGTCCGGCCTGCCATCATTGAAGCATTGAAGAATGGCGGCGCTTATGCGTTGATTTCTGATGCCGGTGTGCCGCTGGTTTCTGATCCTGGTTACCGTCTTGTGCGGGCCTGTGTTGATGAAGGCATTAAAGTTCATTCGCTGCCGGGGGCTTCTTCCACGTTAACAGCACTTACACTTTCTGGTCTGCCCTCTGATGTTTTCACCTTCATCGGATTTTTGCCGCAAAAGGAAAAAGCCCGCATAGATTTTTTGACGCGGTTTAAACCCATGCCGTCCACGCTCATTGCCTTTGAAAGTCCGCACCGCGTGTTGGATTGCTTGACAGATATAGATCGTGTTTTCATGAATCGGAACATGGCTTTGTGCCGTGAACTTACAAAGCTGCA
>DATCEN010000368.1:0-9610 GCA_036510015.1 Aestuariivirga sp. | reverse complement strand
CTTCTGCTGGGCAGCAACATGAAGACCAACAGCGGTGTGCGGATCCACCAACTCCCCAGTTTCATGCAGCACGCGCGCAATTGTTGCAGCAACTTCGACTTCTGATGCCGCCCCTGAGGTGAACTCAGCGCGAATGGCCTTCAGTGCAGATAATTTCAACGTGTATGCGCCTGATTGCGCCAAACTACCCATCGCAGCACGCACCGCATCAGGGTTGCTATCATTGGCCAGATAAACCAACCGTTCAAAATTGGATGAAACTTGAATATCCATCGACGGGCTAGACGTGGGGTGAACGCCTGTCACCTCATAGCGGCCCGTCTTCAAAGTGCGGTCAATGATGTCATTGCTGTTGGTGGCGATAACAAACTGATCAACTGTCAATCCCATGCGCTTGGCCACAAGCCCTGCAAACATATTGCCGAAATTAGCTGATGGCACACAGAAGCTCACTTCACGGTCAGGTGCGCCCAAGGCTAAGCCTGCGTAAAAGTAATAAACAATCTGGGCCATGATGCGGCCCCAGTTGATGGAATTAACGCCAGCAAGGCCAACGCCATCACGAAATTCGAGATCATTGAACAAGGATTTCACAATGGCTTGGCAATCATCAAAAGTGCCTTCCAAAGCGATATTATGCACCGATGGGCTGTTCACTGTGGTCATCTGGCGGCGCTGTACGTCTGATACACGGCCATGCGGATGCAAAATAAACAGGCTGGCGTTTTGGCTTTTCTCAAAGGCCGCAACCGCTGCCCCACCTGTGTCGCCCGATGTGGCACCCACAATCACGGCGCGGCGCTTGTGCTTGGCCAGGCTCCAATCCATCATGCGCGCCAGAAGCTGCATGGCCACGTCTTTGAAAGCTATCGTGGGTCCGTGAAACAGCTCTAACAAAAACTCATTGGCCCCCAACTGTTTGAGGGGTGCAATGGCGGCATGATCGAAACTCGCATAAGCGGCCCCAATCATCGCCTTAAGTTCCTTAGCGGGTATCGAACCAGCCGTGAATTTGGAACACACAGCAAAGGCAACTTCCGTATATGGCAGCCCGCGCAACTTGCGCATTTCAGCTTTGGTGAATTTAGGGAAATATTCAGGCACATAAAGCCCGCCATCACGCGCCAAGCCAGAAAGCATAGCCCCTTCAAAATTCAGCTTCGGCGCAAGGCCACGCGTGGAGATGTATTTCATGGGCCGCTCCTTAGCGCCGCTCACGACCAAACACAAATGCCCCGGCAACACCAGCCAAGGCAGCGGCAAGGCCGAACCACGTAATGGCATAGCCTAAGTGGTTATTGCTGAGTTCAATCTCGGGTTTGGACGCTTCGAAGCCTGAGTCATTTGCAAACGCTTGCACAATTACTGGTGCCGCAGGTTCAATCAATTGCGCGGCTTTTTTCATGGCAGGCAGATCCCACCAAAACCAAGTATTTTTCTCAACATTATTTTTGGCATCAAAATATCCGCGCCCTTTATTATGCAGACGAATAACACCTGTAATCAAAGCTACTGATTTTGGAAAATGATTACAATTGTCGCTAGCGCCTAGATCGACGAGAACGGAAACGCCGGCGTCAGTTGAAAAAGGTGCAATTGCTTCCCAGCCAGCGGAATTATTGTAGGGAACTTGTTTAAACAGCGTGTGTTGGCTGTCCATTTCGCCCACCAACGAGACTTTCACATATTCGATGTCCTCGCCAGCCGCCATACGGTTGAGGGCGTAATTTAGTGGAACTGGTGACGCAGACATTCGCGCTTCAAGTTGGGCTATCAATGAGGTTTTCCAAGCCAAGCGTTTGACTTGCCAAACCCCCAGCCCGCACAGAAACGCAATGCCAAGTGCCGCGCAAATGAGAACCGGGCCAGCGCCCTTCCTCATTGTTTGCCCTCTTGGGCATTCATCTTCCATTGCTGGGCCAAAAGCAGCCCTTTCACCGGGCGCAACAAAAGCATCGGCACAATAATAATGAACACTAAGGCATCTAAAACATGCACATAGATCGGCGGGCTATAGGCCGCTTCTAAGCCAAAGATCGAGCCTACACCCACCACACAAGCAAACAGCATGACGAACCATGTGGCACCGTCTCCCGCATCGGCAAAATCGTATGACAAGCCGCAGTTGGAACATTTCTTGGCCACTGTCAGATAGCCATCAAACAAACGCCCCCGCGCGCAGCGGGGGCACTTACCTCTCATGCCCGTTTTAAAGGGTGAGAAATCTTGATAATAATTTTCGCTCATTCCACTGGGAACGTGCCGCCATGATTGCCCCAGACGTAAATGCAAACAAACAGGAACAGCCAGACCACGTCCACGAAATGCCAATACCAAGCAGCCGCTTCAAAACCGAAATGCTGCTTGGGCGTGAAGGCCCCGTTCAACGCGCGGATCAAACACACGATCAAGAAGATGGTGCCGATGATGACATGAAAACCATGGAAACCCGTGGCCATGAAGAACGTAGAACCATAAATGTTGCCGCCATTGGCACTGTTAAAAGCAAACATGGCATGGGCATATTCATAGGCTTGCACGCTGGTGAACAACAGGCCCAGAATAATGGTCAAAACCAAACCCCATACCAAACCTTTCCGGTCACCACCCAGCAACGCGTGATGCGCCCAAGTGACGGTCGTGCCCGAAGTCAGCAAGATCATGGTGTTGAGCAGTGGCAGATGGAACGCATCAAAAACAATGGTGCCCTTGGGTGGCCACATGCCGCCCGTGGCCAAAACCCGCGCTGCAAGTTTAGTTTCATTGGCAAACAATGAGGCATCGAAGAAAGCCCAGAACCATGCCACAAAGAACATCACTTCAGAGGCGATGAACAACAGCATCCCGTAACGCAAATGCAACGAAACCACTGGCGTGTGATCGCCCGCATTGGCTTCTTTGATCACATCGCGCCACCACATAAACATGGTGTATAGAACCATGGCAAAGCCAATGATCAGTGGCCAGGGTGTTGAGCCGTGCATCCAGTTAACAGCACCAACCGCCGTCACAAAGGCCGAAACAGCACCCACAATGGGCCACCAAGATGGACTCACCAGATGATAGTCATGATGTTTGGCATGTGCGTCGGCCATTATATTTCTCTCCTCAATTTGCTAAAGCCTGCTTTTGCGGGGTGGCCGCAGCGGCAGGATAAAAAGTGTAGGATAAAGTAATCTCAGGGATCAACTTGCCGTCTGCGTCTTTCAAAATATCCGGATCGACAAAAAACGTCACTGGAAACTCTGCCGATTCACCCGCCTTCAAAGTTTGGCGCGTGAAGCAAAAACATTGGATCTTATTAAAAAAAGCGCCAGCCGATGGTGGCGAGATATTGTAAACTGCACTGGCCACCTCCTCACGATCACTGTTATTGCGCCCTTCAAAATAAGCGATATTCTGTTCACCAATTTGCACACGCATGACATTTTGTTTTGGCACGAAAGTCCAACCTAGCTCCGAGGCACTATTGGAATCAAAGCGCACATTGATGAATTTATCGGAGGCGTGCTCTGGCGCGCGCGTTGCGCGAAGTGCGGTGCCGTTAAATCCCGTGCGTTGGCAAAAAATGCGGTACAGCGGAACCGAAGCATAGGCCATGCCGATCATGCCAAAAAAAAGCCCTGCAGCCATAAGTGCAACGCGTGTGTTGCGGTCATATTGAATTTTACGTTCATCAGGGTCCTGCATCAGGTGCCGCCCTTCATTTTGACAATGGCGGTGATGAAAATAATGACAACAAAGGCAACCAACGCTAAAGCCATTGCAACTGAACGGCTACGGCGGCGCTTCATATCCTCAGGCGAAAAGCCCTTCATGGGACGCTTATCTGCCATCACAACACCTGCGGCAGGGCAGCAAGGCCCAACAATTTTTCAGCGAGGATCAGAGCAAAGATCGCAAACAACCAGATGATTGAATAGCCAAACAGTTTCTTGGCAGCTTTGTCTTCCGCAGCAGCGTCTTTGGTGCGGAACAAAACCAGAGCGCGGTAGATAAACCAGCCCGTCAGCAATGTTGCACCAATGGCATAAACCACACCGCCCACACCACACAAAGCAGGCAGTGCGGCAACCGGCGCACAAAGCAGCGCATAAATCAAAATCTGCTTACGCGTTTCAGCACGGCCAGCAACATTAGGCAGCATGGGAATTCCGGCCTTCGCATAGTCACCTTCGCGAAACAGTGCCAGCGCCCAGAAATGCGGCGGCGTCCACATGAAGATTAAAAGGAAAAGCGAAATCGCACCGAGATCAGCGCGGCCGGTGACAGCCATCCACGAAATCATCGGCGGAAAAGCGCCAGCTGCTCCACCAATCACAATATTTTGTGGCGTGCGGCGTTTCAGGCCCATTGTGTAAATTACCACATAAAAGAAAATGGTGAAGGCCAACAAAGCGGCCGCCGCGATACTCACATTCATGCCTAACATAATCACAGCAGTGAACGAAAGCGCCAAACCAAAGCCTAATGCTTCACCAGGTGCGATAGCACCCGATGGCACCGGCCGTTTAAGCGTGCGCTTCATGAGGGCGTCAATGTCCGCATCATACCACATGTTGAGAGCGCCTGATGCACCAGCGCCAACAGCAATACAAAGAATAGTAAGAAAGCCAATCCATGGATGAATATGGCCGGGTGCTGCAAACAATCCAACCACGGCTGTGAACACCACCAGTGACATCACCCGCGGTTTCAACAGTTCATAATAATCTCGCGCCATGCCTTGGCCACCAACAGTGGCAGAAGGCACAGGCGCTTGAATATGTGGTTGGTGAAGGCTCATGCGCCTTACTTAATCACAGGCAAGTCGTTGAACTGGTGGAATGGCGGTGGCGAGGACAATGTCCATTCCAGTGTTGTCGCACCATCACCCCATGGATTAGCAGGCGCAGGCACTTTTTTTACATAGGCACTGAACATGCCAAAGAGGAAAATCAACACGCCAAAGCCTGAAATATAAGAGCCAATTGATGACACTTCGTTCCAGCCAGCAAATTCTGCCGGATAATCAACATAACGACGCGGCATGCCAGCAAGGCCGAGGAAATGCTGCGGGAAGAACACCAAGTTTACGCCGATGAACGTCACCCAAAAATGCAGATGGGCAATTTTTTCGTTATACATATAGCCGGTCATTTTAGGGAACCAGAAATACCAGCCTGCGAAAATTGCAAACACAGCGCCGAGTGAAAGCACATAGTGGAAATGTGCCACTACATAATAGGTGCCGTGCAAGTCGCGGTCGAGGCCGGCATTGGCCAGCACCACACCGGTTACACCACCTACAGTGAACAGGAAGATGAAACCAAGCGCCCACACCATCGGTGGACGGAAGCTGATAGACCCGCCCCACATGGTGGCAATCCACGAGAAAATCTTAATGCCGGTTGGCACCGCAATGATCATGGTTGCGGCGGTGAAGTAAGCTTGGGTGTCAACCGAAAGGCCAACGTTATACATGTGATGTGCCCACACAACAAACCCAACAACGCCGATAGCCACCATGGCATAAGCCATGCCGAGATAACCGAAAATTGGCTTGCGTGAGAAAGTCGAGATCACTTGGCTGATGATGCCGAAGCCTGGCAAAATCAAAATATAAACTTCAGGATGGCCGAAGAACCAGAACAGATGTTGGAACAACACTGGGTCGCCGCCCTTGGCAGCATCAAAGAATGATGTGCCAAAATTGCGGTCGGTGAGCAACATTGTGATGGCACCAGCCAGAACGGGCAAGGACAGCAGAAGCAAGAACACGGTCACCAGAACTGACCACACAAACAGTGGCATCTTATGCAGCGTCATACCGGGTGCACGCATATTGAAAATCGTGGTGATGAAGTTGATGGCACCGAGAATGGATGAAGCACCAGCAAGATGGATTGAAAGAATGGCAAAATCCATTGCCGGGCCAGGCTGGCCTGCGTGTGAAGAAAGCGGCGGATAAAGTGTCCAACCACCTCCCACACCATGCATGCCTGAAGCAGATTCCGCAAACATCGACATTATCAGCAGCAGGAAAGATGGAACCAACAGCCAGAAAGAGATGTTATTCATGCGCGGGAAGGCCATGTCTGGTGCGCCAATCATCAAGGGCACAAACCAGTTGCCAAAGCCGCCGATCATCGCAGGCATCACCATAAAGAAGATCATGATGAGGCCATGCGCAGTAACAAAGGCGTTGAACATAAACTTGCCTTGTTCAAACGCTTCGTCAGGCTTAGCACCGTAGAACACTTCTGCCAGATGGTTAAACACTTGCACACCTGGGCTTTGCAGCTCCGCGCGCATAGCGATGGAAAGCAAGCCGCCTACAACACCTGCGAAAATCGCAAACCACAGATACATCGTGCCAATGTCCTTGTGGTTGGTGGACAATAGATAGCGCCGCCAACCGGTTGGATCCGCGTGATGATCGTCTGCATATTCGCCGGGCGCTTTTGCCATTACCTGTGCGTGTGACATTTGTGTGAGCCTCTAATCTTTAAATTCAGTTGGACGCAACTTTTGCAGGCGTCGGGCGAATAGTTTTAAGGAAAGCATTCAGCTCATCCGGTTTAGGCTGCTTGAGTTCCAGATCAGACCAAGCCTTGTAATTCTCTTCAGATACGGCCCACACTTCGATGGGCATATAGGCGTGGTCTTGGCCGCACAGCTCTTCGCACTGGCCGTAAAAAACACCTTCTTTGTTGGCCTTAAACCAGTCTTCATTCAGACGGCCAGGAATGGCGTTAATCTGCATGCCAAACGCAGGCATAGCCCAAGAATGAATGATGCCTTCTGGACCTGCCGTAACAATCAACTTCACGGTCTTGTTGATAGGCACAACCATCGGCGTGTCAGTTGCGAGGAGATATGGCACATTTGCGGCCTTGGCTTTGTCTTCGGGCAGCAAATAAGAGGTGAAGGAAACCTTGGCGGTCTTATCATCATTCACGCCCAAATCAGGATATTCATAAGTCCAGTTCCAGCTTGGATTTCCAATCACCTTAATAGTCATATCGGCAGCTGGAATCACGCGTTGATAGAACAACAGCTTGAAAGAAGGGATGGCCACCGCCGCAAGAATGAGCACGGGCACCAAAGTCCATACCACCTCAATCAGCGAATTATGCGTCGTCTTGGACGGCACCGGATTGGCTTTGGCGTTAAATCTCACCATCACATAAATCAGCAACCCCAACACGAAAAGGGTGATCACGGTGATCAGAACCAGCATCCAGTTATGGAAAGAATTGACGAAATCTTGCATTGCCGAAGCAGAGCCCTGCATGCCCATCTGCCAGTTTACGGGTTTGCCTATGTCAGCCATAGCTGCTGCTGGTATGGCAACAAAAGCCGAAATTCCGCCTAAAATCCGTATCTTGAGTGATGTCATCGCGTCCAAATCCTAAGCTTAAGCAGGCGCAAATCGCCATGGCTGGTGAACCACATATCAACCAGCGCCGCAACTGAACAGGGCGCGGCAAAACGTCATTGGGAAAAGCCATGGGTTATGAACCGGAATTTGGCCGCAATCACCACACTAATGGGTCATGCAAGGGGTTGTTTTTTGAACCTCTAAAAGCTATGCCGCGCCTGATTCATTTTTGCTTGAAGGAATTGCACATTGAATATCCGAATTCTGTCCGGGCTGGTTTGCACCGCCGCAATAGTAGCCTCCTTGGCAAGCAACGCGCTTGCCCAAAGTAAAACTGACCTCAACCCCACAGGCCAAACCCCACCACCGCCTGCAGGGCTAGGGCCTCGCGCTGCACCAGCTGGTGCGCCCCAGCAAGGTGAACAACAGCCGCCTCCGGTAGAAACCATTGCAACTTTCAATGGCTGGGCCGTGCAATGTTCTGCTGTGCCAGTGCCTGCGGGCCAAGCGCCAGTGAAAGCCTGTGGTATGATTCGTAATTTGAAAAGTGATAGCGATCAAACCGCCAGCATGACGCTCATCATTCGCCGCGCCAAAGGCGACGACGGCAAGGTGCATACCTTCATGGAAGCTTGGACGCCGGTTGGCGTTTATCTGCCCACTGGAGTGGCTATGGAAGTTGACGGCACAGCCATTGCTGGCCGCATGCCTTTTGTGCGCTGCGCGCCGCGTGTGTGCCAGGCCCAAGGCGAAGCACAAGAAGATACCCTCAAGAAGTTCACCAAGGGCAAACAGGCAACATTCTATATTTATGATCGCCCAGGGCACGGCTTTCCTATGAAGTTCCCTTTGCAAGGTATTGTCGAAGGTATTGCTGCTCTTGATAAAGTGGCGGTGAAGTAACACATGTCGGTTTAATGTTTCACATTAAAGCCCGCCTTTTCAACGGCGGGCTTTTTTGGCTAAGGAGAACGCATGACAGTTTCAAAAGATCAAGACCTCGCGGCATTGGGCGGCGCTAGCGCGCAAAAGCTGGTCGCCGACACCTTGAAAAATGCTGATGATGGTGAACTCTATATTGAGCGCAGCCAATCAGAAAGCCTGGTGTTTGATGATGGCCGCTTGCGCTCTGCGAGTTTTGATGAAGGCGAAGGCTTTGGCCTGCGTGCCGTTTCTGGTGAAACCGCTGCCTTCGCGCATTCTTCAATTCTAACCCCCGAGGCGTTGAAGCGAGCCGCTGAAACTTGCACTTCCATTTTGGGCGGTAAGCCTAGCGCCTCAGTGGATGTCTCTCCTGCCACCACCGCAAAGCGACTCTATGGTGCCAACAATCCTGTTGAAGCCATGGGCTTTGCTGCCAAGATCAATCTGCTGGAACAGGTGGATGCTTTCACGCGCAAACTCGATCCTCGCGTCAAGCAAGTCTCGGTTTCGATAGGCTCCTCATGGCAGAAGGTCTCAATCTTGCGCGGCGACGGCAGTTTCTATCATGATGTGCGCCCCCTCACGCGCTTTGGCGTTTCAGTGACCACAGAAGATAACCGCACGTCCGGCCAAGGCAGCCATGGCTTTGGTGGGCGCGCAGATCCCTTGTC
Organism: Aestuariivirga sp.; assembly: GCA_036510015.1. Taxonomy (GTDB): domain Bacteria; phylum Pseudomonadota; class Alphaproteobacteria; order Rhizobiales; family Aestuariivirgaceae; genus Aestuariivirga. The sequence goes on along the minus strand of DATCEN010000368.1, from coordinate 652 downwards.
ATATTTCACCGAAGCCTTGTGGAAGGATGCAGCGCATGAATCAGTGCGCCAAGCCCTTGTTGGTCTTGAAGCTGAGGCGGCACCAGCAGGTGAAATGGATGTTTTGCTCGGGCCCGGCTGGCCCGGAATTTTATTGCATGAAGCCATCGGCCACGGCCTTGAAGGTGACTTCAACCGCAAAGGCACATCGGCTTTTGCAGGCCTTATGGGCACGCGCATCGCCTCAGATGAAGTAACCGTGGTTGATGATGGCACCATCCCAGATCGGCGTGGCTCTATCTCAATTGATGATGAAGGCACCAGTCCCAATTGCACCACCTTAATTGAAAACGGCATTTTGGTTGGCTTTATGCAAGATAGGTTAAACGCCCGCCTGATGGGTGTGAAGCCCACTGGCAATGGCCGCAGGCAATCTTATGCCCATGTGCCGCTGCCGCGCATGACCAACACCTACATGTTGAATGGCAAGCGCCATCCCGATGAAATCCGCGCCTCAATCAAGAAGGGCCTCTACGCTAAATCCTTCGGCGGCGGCCAAGTTGATATTACGTCAGGCAATTTCGTGTTCACCTGCACCGAAGCCTATCTCATTGAAGATGGCAAAATCGGCAAACCTGTAAAGGGCGCAATTCTCATTGGCTCTGGCGCTGAA
>DATCEN010000367.1:0-5307 GCA_036510015.1 Aestuariivirga sp. | reverse complement strand
GCTGATATAGAAAATCTGGATCAGGTTCGCGCAGCGATGAAGGGTGCCAAACAGATCGTTCTGTCGATCGGCCTGCCATATTCCGGCAAGGTCTGGCGCAAGTTATGGCCGCTAGCGATGCATAATATCATCGAGGCGGCGGCGGAAATCGGCGCGCGGCTCGTCTTCGTTGACAATCTTTACATGTACGGCCCGCAAACCGTGCCACTCGTTGAGACGATGCCGCTGACCGATTTCGGCGTGAAGCCTGCGGTGCGGTCCGAGGTGACACGCATCTGGCTCGCTGCGAACGATGCGGGGCGCATCCGCGTCGCGGCTCTGCGCGCGCCAGATTTTTATGGTCCCGGCTGCAGTAACTCTCATCTCGGCGAGTTTGCTTTCGGCGCACTGGTCAAAGGCAAAACGGCGCAATTCGTGGTCTCGCCAGATCAGCCGCATGATATGGCCTATGTGCCAGACTTTGCACGCGCCGTGGTAACGTTGCTCGATGCGCCGGACGATGCCTTCGGGCAAGCATGGCACGTTCCTTGTGCACCGACTCGCACATTGCGCGACATCTTTGAACTCGGCGCGGCTGCGCTGGCGGTGAAGCCGAAAGCGATGGTGTTGCCGCGCTGGAGCCTGGCGCCGCTCGGCCTATTCATGCCGATCCTTGGCGAAATGCGCGAAATGCAGTTCCAGTGGGACAGGCCTTACCTGGTCGACGCGAGCAAGTTTGCTCTACGCTTCTGGTCTGACGCCACACCGTTCGAGGCCGGCACACCAGCAACGGCGCTTTCTTTCGCGAGGCCGACAGCCTAAGTTTTCGAAATGAAAACCGAAATGATGGGTTGGGCGATTCTCAATTCGGTCTAGGAACCGCGCCCATTACGTGACTAGTCTCTAATGCCCGCCGCCGGCGCCGCCACCAACAGGCTTGGGTTTTTGTAGCAGTGGCAACATCAACACGATGCCAAGAAACAAAATCGTGAGAATAAAAAAGATGTCGGCAATGGCCATAGTAAAAGCCTGCTTGCGCACGATCATCGACATTTGCTTAAGCGCCACAACGCCCGCGTTCGATCCAAGGCTGTGGAAAGCGTGAGTCATATCCTGCAACTGTTGAGTTGCAGCACTGGAATCAAACGTCACAACATCATGCAGGCGTTGTAAATGTAAATCAAAACGTTGGTTCATCACAGTGTTAATCAGCGCCAATCCCACTGCGCCACCAAGGTTACGCGTGAGATTAAACAGGCCAGAACCACCGCGCATCTCTATTGGCGTAAGTGTGCCGAGTGCGATGTTTGTCACCGTCACCATGCACATCATCAATGAAACGCCACGCAAGATCTGCGGCACTAGCAATTCCCAGAAGGCCCAATCAGATGTGATGTAATGGGCCTGCCAAGTGCCCAATGCAAAACCAATAAAACCACCGCCGATCATGATACGCGGATCAACAATGCCAGAAAGGCGGCCAGCCACTGGCGCTGTCAAAAACATCGCAATGCCGGTGACAAACATCGTCTCACCAATCATCATTGATGAATAGTTCTGCACGCGCGAAAGATAAACCGGATAGAGATAAGTTAAGCCATAAAGCCCGATGCCCATAGTGAAGGAAAAGATACAGCCTGCCGTGAAGTTGCGGTTTTTGAATGCTGAGAAATCAACCAAGGGATTGAGCTTGGTGAACATCCGCCAGAAAAAGATCAAACCAGAAACTGTGCAGGCGATTGCCAAGTAAAAAATGGTATCAGAGTTCAGCCAATCATCTGCGGCCCCCTCTTCAAGCACGTATTCTAATGAGCCTAAGAATACCGCCAACAGGAACATGCCCGTCCAGTCAAAAGTTTTGATCAGCGATAAATTTGGTTTATCAAAATCAATCGTGGCCCAAGTGCCGATGGTGACAAGGATACCAGGAACGATGTTCACCAGAAACAACCAATGCCAGGAGAAGACATCCGTCAAATAACCGCCCACTGTTGGCCCAATCGTGGGTGCCAGCGTGGCAATCAAGCCAATGATCGGTGAAATGACATTGCGCAACCGTGGTGGAAATACTGTGAAGGATGTTGCAAAAACCGTGGGGATCATTGCCCCACCCAAAAAGCCTTGCAACGCACGCCACACCATCATTTCGCCGATGGATGAGGACAACGCGCACATCAAACTCATCAACGTAAAGGATGCAGCCGAAACCACAAATAACCAGCGCGTGGAAAAGATGCGTGTCAGTGTGCCAGACAGTGGAATCATAACCACTTCGGCCACCAGATAAGCGGTCTGCACCCATGGAATTTCGTCGGCACTGGCAGAAATGCCAGCTTGAATTTCAGCCAGCGAAGCGGAGACGATCTGAATATCCAAGATCGCCATAAACATGCCGAACACCATGAAGAAAAACGCAATGATGTGCCGCACCGGCACGGCATCGGATTTTACCGAAGGTGGCGCTGGAATTGATTGGCTTATCGTGGTGCTGGCTGACATGAGATTGCGATCTTAGTTAGCGAGCTTCTGATCCGTGCCGATATCGCGTCCGTCAACTGAAACAGCAACTGACATGCCTGGGCGCAAACGCAGCGACACGGCTTCCGGCAACAAAATCTTCACTGGAAAACGCTGGGTGATCTTGGTGAAATTGCCCGTGGCGTTATCAGGTGGCAACAGCGAAAACTCAGCGCCCGATGCAGGTGATAAACTGGCCACCTTGCCCTCAAACGTTTGGCCCTTATAGGCATCAACCCAGATGTCAACTTTCTGGCCCACATGCAAATCTGCGAGCTGGGTTTCTTTGAAATTGGCAATGATGAAGCTTTGTGAAACCGGAACCAAGGCAAGAAGATTAGTGCCCGGTGCCACATATTCACCAGGTGCCACCGCACGGTTAGCCACAACCCCATCAAAGGGTGCGCGAATATCAGCCGAGGCTGCATCACGGTTGGCTTTGTCGAGAGAGACCTGCAATTCATTCATGGCGCTTTTGGCTTGTTCAGCATTGGCATCAAGCACTGAAAGTTGGGCCTGTGCTGCATTCAAATTGGCCTCTGCCACTGCAGTGCCAGCAGCGGCTGTATCGCGCGCATGTGTGGCATCATCCAGTGCTTGCTGGCTGCCTGCTGCAGTTTTGACCAACACACTTGCGCGCTGTTGGCTTTGCGCAGCATTCAACTCAGTTGACTTGGCACTTTGAATTTGGGCTTGAGCGGCGGCAATCTGCGCGGCCTGTGCTAGCTTTTGTTGTGCGATCACGGCAAGTGCCGCGCGCTGTGTGGCCATCTTGGCCGTGGCCGAGGCTACTTCCGACTGATAATCTGCAGCGTCAAGCCGCAGCACAACATCACCCGCCTTCACCGCCGTGTTGTTGTTCACTGGCGTCTCTGTTACCAGCCCACCAATCTTGGTGGATAGGATTGACGTGTCCGCCTTGACATAAGAATCATCGGTTGAAACCTGAAACCGCCCAACCGTCAAATACTCATAGCCATATTTGCCAGCAAAACCCAATGCCACAACGGCCACCAGACCAAGAATGATGCGGCGCAGATTGGAAGGCTTTTTGTCGGCAGCCACAGGCCCAGCTGGGGCTTGGTGCGGTGGCGGCACCAAAGCGGGCTTTGGCGCAAGCTGTTCATTTTGGGTTGGCTTCAAAGCAGGGCTAGACATGGCAATTTCACTTTCACTGTCAAACAAGGGCGGCAAAGACAATTTGCCTAAATTTTAGACCGAACCGTTCGGTTTGTGCTTGTAAGTATCATAGCTTTCTGCTAAAGGCAATACCGAACCGTTCGTTCTAGGCAAAAAAAGTACCTGAATTGCCCGTTCGAGTGACTATAAAGAGATTACAATGAGTGCCGTCGAGATTCTGTCAGCAGAAACGTCCGATAATGCCAAACGCCAACAGATTCTGGATGGTGCACGCGATTGTTTCTTCTCACAAGGCTTTGACGGCACCTCGATGAATGACATTGTGAAAGCCGCAGGCGTTTCCAAAGGCACGATTTATGCCTATTTTCATTCCAAGGAAAAACTGTTTCAAGCCCTCGTCTATCAAGATCGCCGCACGCAGGCAGAGCAATCCACAATTATTCTTGATGATGGTCGCCCTGTGCGTGAAGTTCTGTATGATTTAGGTGTCAGCATGGTTAGGCTGATGTCAACTCCTGAAACGATCGCGCAAGTTAGAACTGTGATCGCCGCCGCCGACAAGTTTCCTGAAATTGGCCGCAGCTTTTATGAAGCTGGTCCACTTTTCGCCTATGCCAAAATTGGTGCTTATCTTTCGGATCGCATGGCGGCTGGCGAATTGCGCCAAGCTGATCCTCAACTTGCAGCAGTTCAATTCCTCGATGTTATTTCCGGCGCATATCACAAGCCGTGTATGTTCAATGCCCAAGATCTGCTGGGTAACCGCACCGCCGAAGAAGTGGTTGCGGCAGGCGTTGAACTTTTCCTTAATGGGCTTGCGCCGCGCTAGGTGTTTAGTGCAATCATTTGAGGGATCGCGGCCTCCCTAGCCGAACTTTCAGGTTGCAGGCTCAACACATAACCGCTCACAACCAATCCAACACTACCTTGCCACACGCACCCTGCTTCATCAACGCAAAGCCCTGCGCATAATCTGCAGCCTTCATCCGGTGCGTGATGACCTTGCGCACATCGAGGCCAGATTGCAGCATGGCGATCATCTTATACCAAGTCTCAAACATTTCGCGGCCATAGATACCTTTGATAGTCAGCGATTTGAAAATCACCCGGTTCCAATCCACAGGCGTGGCTTTGGACGGGATGCCCAGCATGGCAATCTTGCCACCCACGATCATATGATCCACCATCTGATCAAAGGCTTGCGGTGCGCCGGACATTTCAAGGCCAATGTCAAAGCCTTCGTGCATATGCAGCTTCGCCATCACATCGCGCAAGTTTTCGCGTGAAACATTCACCGTCACCGCATCACAAACTTGATTGCACAGTTCGAGGCGATAGTCATTCACATCGGTGACAACGATATGGCGAGCACCCACATGACGGCAGACAGCGGCGGCCATGATGCCGATGGGTCCTGCTCCGGTGATCAAAACATCCTCACCAATCAGTTCGAAAGAGAGGGCGGTATGCACGGCATTGCCCAAGGGATCCAAGATAGCCCCGATTTCATCATCGACTTCCGGCGGCAGATGGATGGCGTTGAAGGCGGGAATTTTGAGATATTCGGCAAAGGCACCGGGAACATTCACGCCCACACCCTTGGTTTCAGGATCAAGATGAAAATGCCCGGCCCGCGCCATGCGGCTTTTCATGCCGATGAGATGGCCTTCT
>DATCEN010000366.1:0-10160 GCA_036510015.1 Aestuariivirga sp. | reverse complement strand
CCAAAGCCAGCGGAATTAAAGTGAATGCCAAGTGGGTTGATGAACAAGATACCATGCGCGCAGATGCCAAAACGGCGGCTGCTTCTGGGTCTATTGACGTGATTGAACCAACGCTTGACCGCCTTCCAGCTTGGGTGGACGATGACATGGTTCAACCGTGGGATTTGAAGAAGCTTGCTGGTGATAATTATCTTGATAGCGTGCCTGGTGGCAAAGCGGGCTCTGCTGCCGACATCGATGGCAAACGTTATTTCGTTCCATCAGTTTGGGGCACAGAAGCATTGACCTTCAACTCCAAAACCAAAGATGGAACTTATGGCAAGGCCGCTTTGGCCGATCTGTTTGATGAGTCCAATGTTGGTAAAGTAACAGTTCGTGGCCATTCCTCACTTGCTGCCATGGGCCGCGTGCTTGATTCACAAGGCAAACTGCCAATGCCTTGGGCTGACGGTTACAAAAACGAAGATAATATGAAGAAGCTGTGGGACATCGCTCTCGTAGAAGCCGTCAAGCACAAGAAGAACATTGCCCAATTCTGGAAGGGCGAGAACGATGCGCAAGCTGCTTTCAAAACCAATGGTGCTGAGCTCGGTCTGACATGGGACTCAACGGGCTATAACCTCCGCAAGGATGGTTACGGCTTTGTCGCACCTAAGGAAGGTGCTTTTGCTTGGAGCCAAGGCTATGTTTTGCTCAAAGGTGCCAAAAACCCTGATCAGGCCCACGAATTTGCGAAGTGGGTTTCTACCCCTGAAGGTTCGTCAGCTTGGGCTTCAGCTTTCTCGGCTAACCCAGTTGGCAAAGGCGGCATCGACAAAATGGATCCAGAAGTTTCTGCCTTCTATGCGAAGGCTTATCCTGGCGATGCTTTGGCCAAGCTTTATTGGTGGCCAGCGACTGCGGCTTGGTTTCTTAAGCTGCGTGGCGACTATGCAAGCAAGTGGCTGGCGTCCTAAAACCATCGCCTAATACATAACAATCCGGGCGGTGAGGGCTGCCCGGATTTTTTCGTAAGTTCAAAACGCAGAAATAAATGGGGACAGGGTAAGATGACCGCAAGTGTGGAGTTGCGCGGCGTGTCGATGGATTTCGAAAAATATCGTGCCGTTGACAATCTATCAGTGACGATCAAGCCCGGCGAATTCTTTTCATTTCTTGGCCCCTCAGGCTGTGGCAAAACGACAATCTTGCGGATGATATCAGGCTTTATTGAGCCCACCTCTGGCCAAGTTTTAATTGGTGAGCAAGATATGCATGGTTTTGGCCCTAATAAGCGGCCAACCGCGATGATATTTCAAAACTTGGCACTCTTTCCTCTGATGAAAGTGTGGGAGAACATTTCCTTCGGGCTTGAGGTGCGCGGTGCTGACAAAGCCACACGCCGCAAGAAGGCCGATGAGTTGTTGGAACTGGTTGAACTTTCTGGTGTAGCTGAGCGGTATCCTTCACAGCTTTCTGGTGGCCAGCGCCAGCGCGTGGCCATTGCTCGCGCACTTGCGGTTGAGCCCAAGGTGATGTTGCTGGATGAGCCGCTTTCTGCGCTTGATCTCAAGCTGCGCCAGCACATGCGGGCAGAGCTGCGCGCCATTCAAAAGCGCACTAATGTGACATTCATTTACATCACCCACGATCAAGGTGAAGCCTTGGCTATGTCTGACCGTGTGGCTGTAATGAGCCGTGGCCATATCCAGCAAATTGATGTTCCGCAGAAAATTTACAATGAGCCCGCCAATGGTTTTGTGGCGGGTTTTGTTGGTGAGAACAATGTGTTTGATGGTGAAATTTCATCAGCGAGGAAATTTAAAACTGATGTCGGCGAATTTGCCGCAACGTTGGGTGTGGGCGTTTCACGCAATGCAAAGTGCAAACTTTTTGTGCGGCCTGAAAATACGTTGCTCGTGGCTAAGCCCAAGGCTGGTAGCAATTCTGTGGCCGCGCGGGTTGAGGATGTTTCCTTTGAAGGCAATTTTGCAGTTGTGCATTTGCGTGATAAAACCGGGCGTAAGCTTTCTGCCGAAGTGAAGAATGATCCTGCTCATTTGCCCCCAGCCGTTGGCTCTGAAACACATTTAGTTTTTTCCGCTGAAAACGCTCGTGTTTTGCTGGCCAGTGACGCTGTAGCTTACGGGAAGGCTTAGTCATGCAAGCCATGCTTCGGCGCTATGGTTACGGCCTTTCGGGACTGACGGTGTTGCTGACGGCATTCTGGTTGTTGATGCTGGTGATTTTACCCTATCTCAATTTGTTCAAGGAATCGTTTCGGCCTTATTTGATTGCCAAAGACATCGGCGGGTCGAAGGATGTTTTTACGTTCGACAACTATCTCTCGATTCTGCATGAACCGACATGGACGCCGCATGAGATTTTCGGGTTCCAATTCTTCACGCCCATGACCATCCATCTGCAGGTGTTTTTGGCGACGATCGCCTTCAGCTGCTTTGCCACTTTCGTTGCAATTGTGGCTTGTTATCCGATGGCTTTTTATATGGCCAAGGTTTTGCCGCCCAAACGACTTTCAACTTATTTGATGATATTAATCATTCCTCTATGGGTGAGCGAATTGATGCGGGCCTTTGCGTGGTTTATCTTGCTTACATACAAAGGGCCGCTGACGGTGATTTTGATGGATATTGGTGTGCTGTCTGATGGTGTGCGTTGGACATGGTATCTGTGGGGTTACAGCGGCGTAGTGGTGACATTGGTTTATGTCTACGTTCTATTCATGTTGTTCCCGATTTATAATTCCATGACATCGCTTGATATGAACCAAGTGGAAGCGGCACGCGATTTAGGCTCGCCGTCTTGGCGCACGCATTGGCGTGTAGTGTTACCGCATTGCAAACCCGGTATCGCTTCGGGCAGCGTGATGGTGTTCATGCTTTCGGCGGGATCGCTTCTTGTGCCGGGGTATCTCGACTCACCTTCATCGCAATGGTTCACTGAGGTGATCTATGCGCGGATGTTTGACCAGAATGATTGGAATGGCGGCGCAGCCTATGCCTTTTTGATGGTGTTTGCCTGCATGATTTTTGTAACCATCGCCATGCGTGTATTCCGTGTCGGCCTTTCGGATATCGCAAAATGAGTGCGGCTGGCAAAAAAAGCATCGGTGCAATTCTCCTGCATTCCTATGGGATCTGGTTTTTAGTTTATCTCATGCTGCCGCTCTTGGTGATGGTGGGAGCGGCATTCAACAACAGCCCTAAGCTGCCTTCACCCCTGCCATGGCAGGGCTTTACCTTAAGATTTTTTCCTGATCTGTTTGCCATTGAAAGTCTATGGGGCTGGAATGGTGGTGTGATGCATACCATCATCGTAGCAATTTTTGTCGTGGTGCTAGCGGTACCCATTGGAACGGCGGGGGCCATTCTGATCAACAATCTTAAGGGACGCAGCCGCGTCATTCTTTATGCCGTGATGATTGCGCCGGTTTTAACGCCTGGTGTGGTGATCGGCATTGCGACATTGCAATTTTGGTTCTCGTTCGACGTGCCTGCGGGTTTACATCTTTCCGCCCTGGGACAAGTGAGCTTTATTGCCGCCTATGTCATGCTGATGGTTTTGGCGCGGTTGCAAAGTTTTGATCCGGGCCTAGAGGAAGCGGCACTTGATCTAGGGGCCACACATGGCCGTGTGTTGCGCCGAATTTTGATGCCGCATCTTACCCCCGCGCTGATTACAGGTGCCATCCTCGCGTTCTTCCAGAGTGTGGAGAATTTCAACGTCACGCAATTCACCCGTGGGCAAAGCCAAACGCTGATGGTCTATTTCGGTTCGCGCGGGCGCTCTGGCGTTTCACCTACAATTTGCGCCTTGGCGGTGATCTTGATTGCCATGACGATTGTTGGTGAAATTATCTTTGAAATCTGGCGTCGGCGCGCCGAGGCAAAGCGTCAGGCTATTGTCTAGCAACAGGCCGCTGCCAGCCTCGTCAGATATGTTTCGCACAGCGTTAACTGGCTCACATCAACAAATTCATTTGGCTTATGTGCAGCATCGATATTGCCTGGCCCACATATGATAGTGGGCAGCCCTTGTTGCTGAAACAGACCAGCTTCTGTGCAATAAGAAACCGCATGGGTGGCGTTATCGCCCGTTGCTTGCAGGGCCATAAGTTCGGCTGGCTCTTGGGGTTGTGGCATAAGGCCTGGTACATTATTGCTCATGATTGTGGTGATGCCGCTGTTACTGGAGATGGCCTTCATTTCAGGCTCCAGCCGCAGACGCAAGGCTTCCATGCGCTTTGAAATGATTGTGTTGTCTGCGCCTGGCAACAGCCTGGATTCCCATAACAGCGAGCAGCGCTTTGGAATGATATTTCGCGCAGTGCCGCCGGTTATGGTGCCCACATGTACTGTTGAATAGGGTGGATCATAGCGGCCCGAGGCATCACCCAACGCCACGAATTCACGGCGCAAGGCGCTGATCTCAGCCAGTACTTCGCCGGCTACTAAAATCGCATTCACACCCTTGTTGGTGAGGCTTGAATGAGCTTCGTGGCCGATCACTTCAGTGTTGAAAGTGGCGGCACTCTTGTGGCCATTTACGACCTTCATGCCCGTGGGCTCGCCCACAAAAACCGCACGTGGCTTTTTGATATGGTTTTTCATATGGGCAATGAGAGGGCGCACGCCTTTGCAGCCCACTTCTTCATCGCAGGAAAAGGCCAATTGAATGGGCGTTTTAAGTTTCAGCGTTTTGAAATAGGGAACCAAAGCCAAGCAGGCAGCCAGAAAGCCCTTCATATCGGCCGCACCGCGCGCATAAAGTTTTCCTTCGCGTTCAGTCAACTCAAAGGGTGGTGAAGCCCAGTCTTGGCCATCCACCGGCACCACGTCTGTGTGGCCGGAAAGTACTATCCCTCCTGCAACATCGGGCCCGATTGTTGCGAAGAGATTGGTCTTACCTTCCATATAATCCACACGGATATGTGGGATGTCATGGGTCGACAAATAGGCTTCAACCCATTCTATCAGCGGCAAATTGCTAAAGCGCGATGTCGTATCAAAAGAAACGAGCTTAGCCAGAATATCATGGGTTGCGGTGCGCATTGACCTAAGCTCAATTCACCGCGTGGCGATCAAAGCGGCTGTCGAGCGAAAAGGCTGGAATGGCAACATCGAAATGTTCGCCTTCGGTTGTCACCATATTATAGCTGCCCTGCATCATGCCTGATGGGGTGGTGAGCGGGCAGCCTGATGAATAGGTATAGCTATCTTGCGGGTGTAGCAGGGGTTGTTCACCCACCACGCCTGAGCCCTTTACCTCTTGCCTGCCACCATTGCCGTCCGTGATCACCCAATGCCTTGTGAGCAGGCGCACGGTGTGTGGCCCATTGTTGGCGATCGTAATGGTATAGGCCCAAACAAAGCGGTTTTCAGTAGGCTGCGACTGGCCTTCCAGGAAATGTGGCTTGGCGGTGATTTCAATATTGCGGGTGGTGGCTGAATACATAAGAGGTGTTTAGCGCGAAATGACCGATCCGCCAAGTTTAACGCTGTGCCCAGACTGCCCCTTGCAACAAATGAAGATTCGTCTCAATGTAATCTAAAGCGAATTTAATGTTGGGGCGGGATGATGCACCAATCAATGATTGAACGACTGGTTATATCTGTTGCAAGGCGGCTCATGCCGAAAGCCTTCAAGGGTAGGCTTGATCTTACCTTGCCTTCGGGCACAGTTTTAACACTGGGTGGCACTGAACCAGGTGAGCAAGCCGAACTAACGCTGCATAATTTCAAGGTTCTATGGGCAGGCGTGCGGCGCGCGCAACTGGGTTTCTTTGAACGCTATATGGCGGGCGATGTCGAAAGTAAGAACCCAACGGCTTTTTTCCGGTTCTATTTGCAAAATCGCAAAGGGCTGGACGATGCTTCAGGCCTATTCACCAACAGCGTGTTTGATAAAATTTGGCACCGCTTGCGTGACAACACCCATCAAGGCTCGCGCGAAAATATCTCAGCTCATTATGATTTGGGTAATGAGTTTTACAAGCAATGGTTGGATGATACGATGACTTATTCATCTGCCGTTTTTGACGGTAAGGCCAATAGCCTTGAGTCTGCCCAGAAGTTGAAATACCAAAAGGTTATGGAATTGGCTGAAGTGAAACCCGGTTCCAAGGTTTTGGAAATCGGCTGTGGTTGGGGTGGGTTTGCTGAAACGGCAGCCAAAGCGGGGGCCATTCTGCGCGGCATTTCACTTTCAAAGGAACAACTGGCTTTTGCCAATACGCGCTTGGAGCGCGAGAAGCTTACCGACAAAGCAGAACTGGTGTTTGAAGACTACCGCGACACTACGGGCGTGTTTGATGCCATAGCCTCAATTGAAATGATTGAAGCAGTGGGTGAGCCGCATTGGCCGACCTATTTCACGACACTGTTTAATCGCCTGAAACCAGGCGGGGCCGCGGCCATTCAAGGCATTACAATTTTGGAAGAGAACTATCCCGCTTATCGCACTGGTGTGGACTTTATCCAACGCTATGTTTTTCCGGGTGGCATGTTACTGACCAAAGAATTGATGCGCGATCAGGCTCGCAAAGCCGGATTGCTGTTAGAAAAGTTTGATTGCTTCGGTTTGAGCTATGCTGAAACTCTGCGGCAATGGCGGGTGCGTTTTGAAGCGGCTTGGCCGAAAATTGCGCCTCTGGGTTTTGATGAACGGTTTAAGAAGTTGTGGACGCTTTATCTCTGCTATTGCGAGGCAGGTTTTGCCGAGGGCGTCATTGATGTTGGGATTTATAAGATTAGGAAGCCAGTGTGAACAATCAATTCACTTTCACTTCTGCCTCGACTTCCAATCAGGATTGATCCACGGTTCCAAATTCGACGGCGGAAGCATTTGCTTACCCAGAATATGATCAGCTGCCTTCTCACCGATCATAATTGTGGGCGCATTGAGATTTCCGTTGGTTATTTGCGGCATGATGGATGAATCTACTACGCGCAAATTCGCGGTGCCAATCACGCGGCATTGTGGATCAACCACAGCCATTTTGTCTTTCACCGAACCCATTTTGCAGGTGCCGCAAGGATGATAAGCGCTTTCGCAATGCTCGCGGATGAAGGCGTCAATCTCTGTGTCGCTTTGAACCGATGCGCCTGGTTGAATTTCCTCACCCACATAAGGTTTCATCGCGTCCTGCTGAAACAGTTCACGCGTCAGGCGCACGCAAGCGCGGAACTCCTGCCAATCATCAGAATGACTCATATAATTGAACAGGATTTTCGGCTTCTGCATCGGATCAGCCGAGGTGATGTGCACATAGCCGCGTGACTTGCTGCGCATTGGCCCCACATGGGCCTGAAAGCCATGGCCTTGAATGGCGGCATTGCCATCATAACGCATGGCGGCGGGCAGGAAGTGATATTGAATATCGGGATAATCAATGCCAGCGCGCGAACGAATGAAGCCACAACTTTCAAAATGATTGGTGGCCCCCAGGCCAGTGCCGAACAACAACCATTGCAAACCAATCTTGGACTTGCTGATCAGGCCAAGCTGTCCGTTCAAAGTGATAGGTTGCAGACTGCGCAGTTGAAAATAAATTTCCAAATGATCTTGTAAGTTTCCGCCAACACCGGGAAGCGCTTGAACCACTTCAACACCGGCAGCTTTCAACACGTCTGGCGCACCGATGCCAGAGCGTTGCAGAATAGCGGGCGAATTGATGGTGGACGCGCAGATGATCACTTCGCGGTTAGCGAAAACCTGCTTCACCTCACCACCTTGCTCATATTCCACGCCGATGGCTTTTTTGCCTTGCATGAGAATGCGCCGTGCAAAGCACTTGGTTTTTATATCAACGCGGCCTTGGCGAATGGCAGGCCAGAGATAGGCATTGGCCGCAGACCAGCGTAGTCCGTTATGGACAGTCATTTCCATGGCACCAAAGCCTTCTTGCTGATGGCCGTTATAGTCAGGTGTTATGGGATAGCCTGCTTGCTGTCCGGCATCGATGAAAGCCTGATAGAGCGGGTTCTTACGCAAACCCTTTTTCACATAAAGTGGGCCGTGGTGGCCACGCCAATTTGGCTCTCCGCCTTCCACATGCTCTTGGCGCTTGAAATAAGGCAGCACATCGGCAAAGGCCCAGCCGGTGGCGCCCATTTCGGCCCAAGTGTCAAAATCACGCGCATGGCCGCGCACATAAACCATGCCGTTGATGGAGGACGAGCCACCCATCACCTTGCCGCGCGGGGTGGCGAGTTTGCGGTTGTTTAAAAATGGTTCTGGTTCGCTTTCAAACCCCCAATTATAGGTGCCCATATTCATCGGATAAGACAAAGCCGAAGGCATTTGGATCAAGGGCCCACGGTCGCTGCCGCCATATTCCAAAACCAAAACCGTGTGTTTGGCTTGGGCTGAAAGCCTGTCGGCCAGCACCGAGCCAGCGGAGCCTGAGCCGATGATAACAAAATCGTAGGAATTGGACTTGGGCGTGGTCATAAGATCGTTTTCGCTGAACCATATTCGCTTGGCAAGCGTGTCGCAGTTTGGAATGATGGTGAAATGAGAATCGTGAACGAGAATGAACAAGTTTTTGAATGGGTGAATGCCAAGGGCAAATCGCCCATGGTTTTGGTCTGTGAACATGCCTCTAACCATGTTCCGGCAGTGCTCAATGGGCTGGGTTTGAGTGAAGCTGAACTCAAGCGCCATATTGCCTATGATATTGGCGCTGAAGGTGTGGCGCGGGCGTTGGCGCAGTTGCTGGACGCGCCACTCATCCTCAACCGTTTTTCGCGGTTGATCTATGATTGCAACCGCGCACCGGAGCATGTTTCCGCGATGCCTGAGTCAAGCGAAGTATTCAGCATCCCCGGCAACAAGAATTTGACGGCGACGCAAAAACAACAGCGGATTGCTGAAATTTACCGCCCCTTTCACCGCGCATTGGAAGATATGCTGGACGGGCGAGCCGCAAGAAACATGTCCACTGCGGTGGTTTCCATTCATTCTTTCACACGGATTTATCATGGCAAGAGGCGCGAAGTTGATCTCGGTTTGTTGTTTGACCGCGATGACAGAATGGCGCAGGGTTTTGGCGCTGGGCCAGAAGGGTTTGTTACTCTGTTTAATGAACCTTACGGGCCTGCTAATGGGGTCATGCATCTGATGAATGTGCATGGCTATGCGCGGGGGATGCAGCATTTGATGATTGAAATTTGCAATGACCTGATTGAAAGTCATTTAGGACAAATGGAGTGGGCAAAGCATTTGGCTGGCCCACTTACCAAAATAGCTAAGACATTTGATCGCAGAACGTTGGGAGAAACAAAATGAGTTCTGGTATTTTGAGCCTGGTTGAGCTGAAAGCCGAAGTTAAGGCAGGGACCATTGACACAGTTGTTGTAGCCTTTGCTGATATGCAGGGCCGACTGATGGGCAAGCGCTTTCACGCACAGTATTTTGTGGATGGGGCTTATGAAGAAACCCACGCCTGCAATTATCTTCTGGGGGTCGACATCGAGATGGAGCCCGTGCCGGGCTACAAAGCGATTTCCTGGGAAAAGGGTTATGGCGATTTCGTTTTGAAACCCGACATGAGCACGTTGCGCGTTACACCTTGGGTGCCGGGTACGGCTTTGGTACTATGTGATATTCTTGATCATCACACGCATAAGGATGTGCCGCATAGCCCGCGTGGGATTTTGAAAAAGCAGCTCGCGCGTCTCGATGCCATGAAGATGAAGGCTTATATGGCTTCGGAACTTGAGTTCTTCTTGTTTGATGAATCTTATGATCAAATTCAGGCCAAGGGCCTGCGTGGCCTCAAGGGTTCCAATTATCACATTGAAGATTATTCTATCATGCACACCACGCGTGATGAACCCTATATGCGCGCCTTGCGCAACGGTCTTGCGGGGGCAGGTATCATTGTTGAGAATTCCAAGGGTGAGTGGGGGCCAGGGCAAGAAGAGATTAATGTGAAATATGATGAGGCGCTGCGCATGGCGGATGCGCATGTGATCATCAAAAATGGTGCTAAGGAAATTGCGCATTCACTGGGCAAAGCAGTGACCTTTATGGCAAAGTGGGATTATGGCCTTGCGGGCAGTTCTTCGCATATTCACCAATCGCTATGGTCTGCCGATGGCAAGACCGCACATTTCAATGACAAAGCTGGCGATCACGGCATGAGTGCCATGATGAAA
>DATCEN010000365.1:0-32365 GCA_036510015.1 Aestuariivirga sp. | reverse complement strand
GAAGTGATGAACTGCACGGCACCGGCTTATGTGCTGAAGCAGTCGGATATAGATGCTGGTAAAGTAACCAACCAAGCAACAGCCACGGCATCAACACCTTCAGGTGGCACAGTAAGCGACCTCTCGGATCCGCTCATATCTGGCCCATCGGCTAATTCGCCTACGGTTGTTACACTCAATCAAAATCCAATAATCGGTTTGGTCAAAACCGCTGCCGCACCTTTCGACGCCAACAGCAATGGCGTGCTCGATGCGGGCGATACCATTGCTTACAGCTTCAAGGTCTCGAACCTCGGCAATGTGGCGCTGAATACAATCACTGTCACTGACAGTATCGTTGTGAATATAACTTGCCCACCAGGCAACCTTGCGCCTGGGGCGAGCGTGACTTGTTCGGGTAACAACTATGTCATCACACAGGCCAACATGGACGCTGGCCAAGTGAGTAATTCCGCAACGGTCACCAGCAAATCGCCAAAGGGCACCACGGTTTCTGATGTATCTGATCCTGTCACCGCAGGGCCGAGCGCCAACGCGCCAACAGTCACACCATTGGGTGGTAACGCGAGCATGACTGTC
Organism: Aestuariivirga sp.; assembly: GCA_036510015.1. Lineage (GTDB taxonomy): Bacteria > Pseudomonadota > Alphaproteobacteria > Rhizobiales > Aestuariivirgaceae > Aestuariivirga. The sequence goes on along the minus strand of DATCEN010000365.1, from coordinate 31,786 downwards.
ACCAAGATCGATACTTTGAGCGGAGCCGCAGTGGTTGGCAATCCGATCACCTATAAATTTACTATCAAGAACACTGGCACTGTCAGCCTTCACAACATCACCCTTTCGGATGCTGGTGCAACCGTTTCGGGTGGCCCAATTGTCACTTTGGCACCTGGCATCAGCGACACCACAACTTTCACTGCGTCACATCCATTAACGGCGTCGGACATTACAGCGGGCAGCTACACCAATACCGCCACAGCAACCGCCACGCCTTCACCAGTTGGTTCACCCAATATCACCGCCAATGGCAGCGCCACCACAACATTGAACACGAATGCGGCTATGAGCTTTGCGAAGTCTGGTGTGCTGGCCAATGGACCAGCAGTTCCGCCAAAGGCTGGAGATACGGTGAATTACACACTCGTAGTCACCAATACTGGCGCAACGCCACTCTTTAATGTTTCGGTTTCTGACCCGCTGTTGGCCTCTGCCGAAACAACTACGCAACAAATGGTGGCGCTATTGGATTTGGCGGGCAATCCTGATGCAGCCAGTTTTGCGACTGCCTCATTTGATCATGTCGGAAGCACCAGTGGCATTGTTGCCGCCGACAATCGCCGTGCCCATTTACGAGACGCAGGTGGGTTGGCTTTGGCCGATACACTTTCGATCTCGCGTCAATTGGTGCGCATGTCAGGTGCCACGGGTGATCTGCAAGCCGGCGAAAAGATCGGCGTCCTTTATAGCATCACCAATTCCGGCAAGAACGGTGTTTCTGATATCTCCGTTACACAGACGGACAGCCTGACCTTCGGCGGCCATGTCAGTTTGCTCGGTGCAGGCGAAACCGACGCCAGCAGCATGATCTTCACGCGTGAACTTACGCCAGATGATATTGCCTCTGGAGCGGTTGTTTCCAACGGTTATGTCAGTTCAACCCAGCAAGGCCATGATGCCTTGCAAGCCGTGACTGACGTGTTGCCACTGTCCGGCATCAAAACTTATGATGACATTGCCACGGCCTCAATCAGCCCGGCAAGTGATCCGCAGCTGAATGCTGGATTAAGCTACACATTCACAGCGCCATACACATTAACGCAGGCCGATATTGATACGGGCACTGTGCACAATCTTGCCACTGCCACAGCCAAAGACGGTGGTAGTGCCAGCTTAATTAAAGCGGCAAGTTTTGATCTTCCACTCCAACAAGCTCCACTTTTTGGCGCGGTGAAGACAGGCACTATTACGCCAGCGAACGGCGTTTCTGCACAAGTTGGCGATGTCATCGTCTATAAATTTGCAGTCACCAATTTAGGCAACGTTACTCTGAAGAATGTTGGCATCACTGACGGGCTGATCAATGTCTCGGGCGGGCCAATCGCCTCACTTGCACCAGGTGTGACTGACAGCAGCACCATCACTGCCCAATATATTCTCACACAAGCTGATATTGATGCCGGCAAATATCAAAATCAGGCGACTGTCACAGCCAGCGTGCAGGGTGGTGGGTCTAGCTCAGTTCTTTCCGATAATGCTGATCCAAAGCAACACCGTCCAACTGTAACGCCAATTGCGCCAGTGCCAGCGATCGGCTTGCTGAAGCAGGTTACCACGCTTGTGGATACCAATCTCAACGGCATCAATGACGCAGGCGATGTAATCCATTACCAATTTACGGTTTACAATCTCGGCAATGTCACGCTGCACAATATCAACATTACCGACAAAGTTGGCGGTGGAGCAAATGTGACCATCACTGGTGGGCCTATTGTTTCACTGGCCCCTGGTCAGACCAGCCCGCAGATCACTGGAAGCTATCCAATCACCCAAACTGATGTTGATGCGGGCCATGTGAACAATATCGCGACAGCAACAGGCACCGCGCCGGATGGAACCACTGTTACACATGATTCAGATCCACTTGTGCCTACTCAGTCTAACCCAACAATAGAGCCTTTGGTGCAGCAGCCACAAATTGTGCTCTACAAGAAACTGGCTTCATGGGTTGACATAAATAATGACGGCATTCTCAATGCTGGCGATGTACTGCATTACACATTCACTGTAGTGAATTCCGGCAATGTCACGCTCAGCAATTTGCAACTGACAGACGCGCTAGCAGCAGCCCAAGTACAGAACTTAGCGCCGGGCGCAACGATGGCGCCGGGCGTTACCAACCCTAACATGTTCACAGCAACTTATACTGTGACCACTGCGGATGAAACTGCGGGCGTAGTCAAGAACCGCGCCACGATCGTAGCCAGTCAGCCGATTAGTCCGACACAAGTGAATGCTACTTCACTCAATGGTGATCCAACATCGTCAACCAATTCGACCACTGACACAACCATTCACCCAACGCCTTCCATCTCGATCATTCTCGTGGCCCCCACCTATGCGGATACCAATGGTGATGGCATTATGGATGTGGGCGATACCTTGACCTATCAAGTCAAGATCAAGAACACCGGCCTCGATCCTTTAAATAATATCACAGTGCAAGACTATGTCACTGGCATTACCGTCGTAGGGACGCTGAACTCGACGTTGCTGCCCAATCAGGAAGACACCACAAGCTTTACTGCAACCCACGTGTTGACGGCCAATGACATCGCATCGGGCATCTATAAGGCGCAGGCGAAGGCTATTGCCGCTGATGCGGCGGCTTCGGCTGGCAACGGGCAGGCCATCCAGGTGACCAAGCTGTCCGACCCGCTGGATTACACCCAGCAAAATCCGACTGTGTTCTTGATTGTGGCCAATCCATCGGTCACGGCACTGAAAACTTTCAACCATTTTGAAAATGCCGGCGGTGCGACCATCGCAGCGCCTGCCACAGGAGCCTTTGCGGTTTACACTATTACGGTTAGCAACACCGGCAACGTCCCGTTTGACACTGTGACGGTGGCTGAAAGTGGGATTTATACTGGCAATGTCTCCGGTGCCACGCCATTTACTTTGGCTGCTGGCGCATCTGACTCAACCCATTTTGTAGTGAAGCACCAGATCACCAATGCAGAAATGTTGGCTGGCCATGTTGATAACCAAATTCTCGCCACAGGCACCAACATCGCGAAGAACCTTGTTGTCACCGATCTATCTGACTCAAGCAATCCTGCAACACACAATGTGACGATTGTGCCGCTCACGGTTAGCCCGGCAATGGCTGTGGTGAAGAGCTTTACGGTGGCCGACACCAATGGCAATGGCATCGCTGATGCGGGCGACACCATAAAATACACTTTCACTGTGGTCAACACCGGTAATATAGATCTCAACAACATCACTATTTCGGATGCCGGTGCAACTGTGTCGGGTAGCCCAATCGTCAATTTAGCGCCAGGCATCAGCGACACCACAACTTTCACAGCAACTCATCTGGTCTCGCCAACTGATGCAATCGCCGGTTCCTATTCCAATCAAGCCAAATTTACTTCGACCGAACTTCCGTTAGGTGTTCTCAGCGACAAATCTAGCTTAGCAGCACCCATACCGCAGCCAACTGTAACGCAACTATATGTTACGAAGCCTGTGTTAACCAAAGTGGCAGCGCGCAGCCAAGTGAAGCGCGGCGATGTAGTGCCTTTCACAATCACCGCCAGCAACCTCAATGGTGGCACCTATCAATTGGCTGACATTATGCCCCCCGGCTTTGCCTTCGTGACGGGATCGGCACAAGTGAATGGTGTGGTGAAGGTGCCAGTGGTGAGTGGCGTGATTTTGACCTTCAATAATCTCACACCCACCAACGGCAAAATAATCTTGACGTTGAACCTCGCTGCGCAGGCTTCGTTGAGCGGTGGCCAATTTGTAAACAATGCGCGCCTCATTGATCAGACCAGCAACGCTGTTTTGGCCTCTGCCCAAGCCACAGTTGAGGTGATCCCAGAAGCGACATTTGATTGCAGCGATATTATCGGCCGTGTGTTTGATGATGTTAGCGGCGATGGCTATATGCGCGACGGATACAAAGGCCTTGGCGGCGTTCGCCTTGCCACAGCCAACGGCACGTTAGTGATAACCGATGCGGAAGGGCGCTTCCACATTCCATGTGCCGCCATTCCTGATGGTGCCATTGGTTCCAACTTTATTATGAAAATTGATCCGCGCACCCTTCCACAGGGTTACAAAATCACAACCGAAAATCCACGCGTTGTGCGCGTTACGCGCGGCAAGATGACTGAGATCAACTTCGGTGCCACCAAAATTCATGAAGTGAAAGTCGATATCACTGGCCGGGCGTTTGATAATGGCAGTGCTGATCTCACTGAAAAGTGGAGCTTGGGCATTGACCGATTGGTCGACATCTTGCGCAAGCGCCGGTCTGACCTGCAAATTATTTATCATCAAGGCAGCGACAGCGGCGAGTTGGCGCAAGCACGTGTTGATGCGGTTGCGGGTTTGGTGAAGGAAGCCTTTGCGTCTGCCAAAGGTGGCTATGCGTTGGATATTAACGCCAGCGTGGAGCCGAGCAAATGACGCACTCCACACTTAAGTATCTCGCGACATTTGTGCTCTCAGCATTCTTGTTGGTGCCATTGCCCGCCCGTGCGGATAATGATCTTCCCTTCAGCATTTCTTTCGATGGCAAGAAAGTCGACTCGAGCGCTGATATTAAGCGGGTTGAGAAAATGGAAGCCGCAGAACTAGATGGTGTCGATATTCAGGTGAAGTTTGATGGACTCGGCGTGCGGCCCGCGCTGAATGTTTCAACCTTCCCACTGCAAGTGAACTTCCGTTCGGCGGACAAAATCCGCTTCTTGGCCAGCTTCAATTATGCGGCTTGGATCAACAAGGCCGAGGTGCGCATCTATGCAGCAGGCTATGACCAAAACTCGCAGCCGTTTGTTGCTATCCCTGTGGCAAGCACCGGTGCTGCCGAATGGGTGATGCCGGGTGATGCGCCTGCCGAGATGGAATATGTGCTGCGGGTCTATGACAAAGATGGCCGTTATGATGAAACGAGACCTTTGCCCTTAAAACACAGCGACACTAATTTGCCACTGCCGGATTCAGCTAAGGACGCTGTGGCTCCGGGCTATGGTGATGACCGCACGGCCGTTCGCAACATCAGTGTTTTTGGTGGTGCCGTCACAGTGATTGGCAAAAAAGTGCCGAAGAACCATGAAGTAAAAGTGATGGGCGAAGTTGTTCCAGTGGATGGCAATGACAGCTTCATGGTGCAACGCTTGCTGCCGCCAGGGGCTGCTATGCTTGATGTCAGCGTGTTGCAAGATGGCAAAGGTCTGCATTTCTCGCGCGAAGTGGTTGTGCCAGAAAATGAATGGTTTGGGGTTGGCATTGCTGATCTTACCGTTGGCAATAATTTTGGCGGTGGCATTATTGAACACACTGGCGTTGACGAATTCCCCGGCACATGGGCCATTGGCCGCGCCGCCTTCTATCTCAAGGGCAAGATCAAAGGACAATATATATTGACTGCCTCGGCTGATACCGGTGAAGGCACACTGGCGGATATGTTCACGGGCATTGGTGGCAAAGACCCACGTGATATGATCAAGAAGATCAATGCCAATGATTATTATCCGGTTTATGGTGATGACTCGACGTTGATTGAAGATGCGCCCACCAGCGGCAAGATCTATGTGCGCCTTGAACGCGGGCCAAGCTCCATCATGTGGGGCAATTTCAAAACCAATATCACCGGCACAAAGTTCATGGCCGAAAGCCGCGCCCTTTATGGCGCGGGCGGGGTTTATCGTTCTGATGCGGTGACCGCTGACGGCAATGCCAAGCGTTCAGTTGATGCCTATGCGGCCTTGCCAAAGACGGTGCCGGAAACCGATGTTTTCCGCGGCACGGGTGGTTCGACTTATTTTATGGCGCATAGTGACATCACCGCCGGCAGTGATGTGGTGAGCGTTGAGGTTCGTAATCCGATCACTGGCTTTGTAATTTCCACAACGCAGTTGACACCTACAACCGATTATACTTTTGATCCTACCAATGGCGTGTTGATCTTAAATTCGCCGCTGCCTTCCAATGATATTTCCGGCAACGAAAATTATCTGATCGCTCATTATACTTATGAGCCAGTCGGCACGGATACAAATGCCTATGTGTTTGGTGGGCGCGCTGAGACTTGGCTGTCAGATCACATCCGCGTGGGGGCAACGGGCTTACGTGAAAAGCAGAATACCGCCGATCAAACCATGGGTGGGGCTGATATTCACATTCAATCCTCGCCGAAAACATTTGTTGAAGGTGAAGTGGCCCATTCTGAAGGGCCGGGCTTTGGCTCAACCTATTCAGTCAACGGCGGCATTTCTACGCAGACGACTGCTGGTGCTGGTATCACTGGTGTTCCAGCAAATGCATGGCGTGTTGAGGGTGCCGCTGATCTTGATGAAGTCACCAAAGGCAAAGCGCAGGGCCAAGTTCAGGGCCGCTTTGAACATTATGATGCCGGCTTCTCATCGCCACAGATCCAAACCACGGCTGAGACCTATAAATGGGGCGTGGCTGGCGACGTCAAAGTAAAAGACAATGTGGCAGCCAAAGGCGAATATAGTGAAAACAACGCCCTTGGGCAAAGCCTGATGCGCAGCGGCAAGGCGGCAGTGGATGTCATTGTTACCAAGGGCTGGACGGTTGAACCTTATGCCAAATATACCGAACAAGAAGGCACAGCTCTTGTCAGCACCCAAACGGGCGCGCGCGGCGATGCTGGTGTAAAACTCATCAGAGATTTTGACCGTGACCACCAAGCCTATGTTTTTGGCCAAGGTACAGTTATTTTGACTGACACGATGCTTTCCGACAATCGCGCTGGCGTTGGTTATAAGGGCAAGATCAATGACCGCCTTACAGCTGCAGGGGAGGTTTCTTACGGCGATCAGGGCCCAGGTGTAAATGCTTCAATTGACTATGCCAGAACTGCGGATGATCATTATACCATCGGCTATGCCCGCGATGCTTATCGTAGCACATCGCCAGGCTATCCTTATCTGTTGAGCGGTTCTGATCTTGGCACCGTCACTTTGGGTGACAGGCGCAAATTCAATGATCAATGGTCTGGCTTTGCTGAAACCAGCTATGATTATTTTGGTGAAAGACAAAGCTTGGCCAACGCTTACGGCGTGTCATATACGCCCACTGACAAGTGGAAGATTGAAGCCGCCGCACAAGTTGGCCAAGTTTATGACAACACAATTAACCCGAGCACAAGCCTAAAGAACCCTGACATATACCGCGACGCTCTTTCATTATCTGCCGTTTATCACGACAAGGCCGGATTGGACGGCAAGGCCAAAGGCGAAGTGCGCTGGGATTATGCGGATGACGGTTCATCCGAAATCATGAGCTATCTGTTGCAACTTGGACTTGGTTATAAAATGAACAAGGATTGGCGTGCTTTGGCCAATCTTGATCTGGTGTGGTCTAATGCGAGCAATGACACACTGAGTTCTGCGCTGGTCAACGGAATAGTTGGTTTTGCCTACCGTCCAGCAGACAATGACCATATGAATGCACTGATTAAATATAACTTTGTTTATGATGCACCAGGGGCAGGGCAGGTGACACTTGATGGAACCACCACCAGCCCAGAGCAAATTTCAAACATCTTCTCTGGTGATGTCACTTATAATGTCACAGAGAAGCTGGCCCTTGGTGGCAAATTTGGTTTCCGCGTTGGCGAAATCTTAGACCGCTCGGTACCAGGTGCTACTTGGACGCCAGATGCTGCTTATCTCGGCATTGTTCGTGCAGATTATCATGTGGTTAAAGCATGGGACGTTTTGGCGGAGGCGCGCATGCTGTGGTCGCCAACTGATAATTCAACCGATATTGGGTTCGTGGCTGCGATCTACCGCCAGGTGGGCGAGAATTTCAAAGTGGGTTTGGGCTATAACTTTGGCACATTTAGCGACAATCTTGCTCAAATCGCCCATGACAACCACGGTGTCTTCGTCAATATGATAGGCTCGTTCTGATCCTCTTGGCGTGAGCGTCCATTTCACGCTAAGGAGTGAATATGTTCAAACCTTCCCAGGCCCCGGCCATTGACGATCTGCGTGACCTCTACAAAAAGCGCGTACCCAAGATGTTTTACGATTATTGTGAGACGGGCAGCTACACCGCACAGACGTTTGTTGAAAACACTGAGGCTTTCAAAAAGCACTATCTGCGCCAACGCGTGGCCGTGAATATCGACAACCGTTCTACTGCAAGTACAATCTTAGGCCAGAAAGTTGCCATGCCTGTGGCTTTGGCACCGATTGGTTCTGGCGGCATGAACTATGCGGATGGCGAGATCCATGCCTGCCGTGCCGCGCAAAAATTCGGCGTGCCTTACACGCTGTCAACCATGAGTGTGTGTTCTATTGAAGAAGTTGCCGCGCATGTGGAAAAGCCGTTCTGGTTTCAGCTTTATGTGATGCGTGACCGCGATTTTGTTGCCAGCCTCATCAAGCGGGCCAAAGCTGCCAAATGCTCTGCCTTGGTACTAACCTTGGATTTGCAAGTATTGGCCCAGCGCCACAAGGATGTGAAGAACGGGCTTTCAACGCCGCCCAAAGTGACGTTCAAAAACATGCTCAACATTGCAACCAAGCCTGCCTGGGCATTGGGCATGTTGGGCACGAAAAACCGTAAATTTGGCAACATTCATGGCCACGCCAAAGATGTAGAAGACATGGCGGATTTGGCCAATTGGACGCATCGCCAGTTCGATCCATCGCTGGATTGGAGTTCGGTTGATTTCATCCGCAAGCAATGGGATGGCGCACTTATTCTCAAGGGCATCAATGATGTGGATGATGCCAAAATCGCCGCCAAAAAAGGCGCCGATGCGATCATTGTTTCTAATCATGGCGGCAGGCAATTGGATGGCTGTTCGCCAACCATCGACATGTTAGGGCCGGTGGTGGATGCAGTTGGCAAGAAAACCGAAGTGTGGATGGATTCAGGCATTCGCACTGGCATGGATGTGATGAAGGCGCTGGCCTTAGGCGCTAAAGCGGCAATGATCGGGCGGGCTTATATCTATGGGCTCGGTGCAGGCGGCGAAGCGGGTGTGAGCCACGCGCTGGATATCATTCAGAAAGAACTTTCAACCACAATGGGCTTGTGTGGTGAGCGCAATATCGCCGGCATCGGCCGACACAACCTCCTCCACCATGGCGCTGCAAAACCGCGTTGATCCTTGGGGGCAGCTTTATGCTGTTGCTGAGCGCGGCACAATGATGGGCAATCGCGGCGGCAAGTTTCACCGCGAGGATAAGACATTAGGAAGACGGCGCTGGGCCAGCAGGCAATGGATATGTTGCGAGTTGCATTTCAGAGGTCGCCACCGTGAAGTGATGGGGCCAGCTTATACCGAGTTATTTTTTCTTGATGAGGTCACAGCTCTCGCCGCTGGCCATAGGCCCTGCTGGGAATGTAGGCGGGCAGAGGCCAAGGCTTTTCTGTGCGGCGAGAAGGCTGGCGCGTTTGATCGGCTGTTGCATGAGGAGCGATTGAATCCATCCCACCATGTCGAAATGGTCAGTGGCGTGATTGTTGAGATTGATAACCAAGCCTATGCCATTAAAGGCAATCGCCTGTTGCGTTGGTCATTTGGTGGCTATGTAGATGCAATTCCTTTGCGCAAAGCAGATAAGGTTTTGACACCGCCTTCTATTATTGCCATTTTGGCCAAAGGTTACAAACCGCGCTGGCATAAGTCTGCGCTGCAATGGGATGGAACATGAAACTTTTACGCTATGGCCCCAAGGGCAAAGAAAAACCCGGCATTCTGGATCAGCACGGCAAAATTCGCTCGCTGGCCAAGCATGTCAAAGACATTGACGGCGAAACCATTTCGCCAGCGGGCCTTGCTAAGTTGCGCAAGCTCAACCCCAACAAACTGCCGCTGGTCAAAGGCAAACCACGCATCGGCGCTTGTGTGGCCAATCCGCAGAAATTCATCGCCATTGGACTTAACTATGCAGATCATGCTGCTGAGAGCGGTTTGAAGGTTCCCGTCGAACCCGTTGTTTTTACAAAACAAGTTTCCTGCGTTAGTGGGCCAAATGACACTGTTACACTTCCACCAAAATCTCAGAAGTCTGATTGGGAGGTTGAACTTGGCGTGATCATCGGGCGCAAGGCCAAGAACATCAAAGAAGCCGATGCCATGAAGCATGTGGCAGGTTATTGCGTGGTGAATGATCTGTCTGAGCGGGAATTTCAGACAGAAGGTACTGGCCAATGGACCAAGGGCAAAGGCTATGACACTTTCGGCCCCATCGGCCCATGGTTAGTCACCCGCGATGAGGTGAAAGACCCACAAAATTTAAGCATGTGGCTAGAGCTTAACGGCAAACGCATGCAAGATGGTTCCACCAAAACCATGGTGTTTGGCGTGGCGCATATTGTGGCCTATCTCTCAAAGTTTTTTACACTGATGCCGGGAGACGTGATCACCACTGGCACACCGCCTGGCGTTGGCATGGGCATGAAGCCGCCGCAGTATTTGAAGCCGGGCGATAAGATGGTGATCGCCATTGAGGGCCTAGGCGTGCAGCGTCAAAAGGTTGTGCGCGATAAGTAAGCCAATAAGGGGGCAATTCATGCGGCTTATCTTCAACTGGGCAATTTTGATCGTCTTTAGTTTGAGTTTTAGTGTGGCTGAAGCGATGCCACCCCTGCCGCGGCAGTCAGCTGCTACGGATGGTCAACACGCGCTGTTAGTTTCTGAGCAAAGCCAAAGGTCTCAATTAAAAAGCCTGTGTCAGCGAAAGTTCGGCGAGAGATTTATGGGGTTGGGTAAAGCTCACGGCCGTGCAACTTGTTTGCTCCGCGATTCAACCGCCAAGTTAGAGAAGCGCGCAGCAAAAAACTGCAACAGCAAGGGCACTAAGTTTGTGAAGATTTTGCGCATCAGAGTTAAAGGCCATAAATATATAACCACTTTTATGTGTAAGCACTTTGGCGACAAAAGCCACCTGCGCGAAGCATGAGCAAATTTGTGTGGGCACAGCGGGTTACGGCCCTGCTTGCCCTCAGCGTCGCCCTCTATTAGAAGGCCGCCATGAGTGACAGTAAAAAAACCTTCCGCCCCAAGGCCCGCGTAGCCAAGGGCTTTCGTGATATTGATGCCGATGAAATTCGTGGGCAGCGTGAGATGCTGGCCACTATTCAGCGGGTTTATGAATCCTATGGCTTTGAGCCAGTGGAGCAGCCCTTCATTGAATATACCGATGCACTGGGCAAGTTTCTGCCAGATCAAGACCGGCCCAATGCGGGGGTGTTTTCATTTCAGGATGACGATGAGCAGTGGCTGAGCCTGCGCTATGATTTAACCGCTCCGCTGGCACGCTTTGTGGCGGAGAATAATCAAGGGCAATTGCCATCGCCTTATCGCAGCTATCGCCAAGGCTGGGTGTTCCGCAACGAAAAGCCGGGGCCGGGTAGGTTCAGACAGTTCATGCAGTTTGATGCCGATACGGTGGGTTCATCGAGCCCTGCTGCTGATGCTGAAGTGTGCATGATGGCGGCGGATACGATGGAGGCGCTGGGGATCGCGCGGGGATCATATGTGATGAAAGTCAACAATCGAAAGATTCTTGACGGCACGATGGAGATTATTGGTCTGAGCGGCCCAGAATCATTTGAACGCCGCCTTACAGTTTTACGCGCAATGGATAAGCTCGACAAATTGGGCGAGTCTGGAGTCAGTGCTTTGCTTGGGCCGGGTCGCAAAGACGCAAGTGGTGATTTCACAAAAGGTGCAGGACTGTCTGAAATTCAAATAGAACAAGTAATGGCGCTGCTTCTGAACAAGTCTCGTATCACCCAAGCCACTGGTACAGAATATTCTGCTGCTTTCGCCCAAAACAAACTGTTTGTCGAAGGGTTCTCCGAATTGCGAGCAATGGAGTCAATTTTTGTCAGTGCTGGATACGGGAAAGACCGCATTAAAATTGACTCGTCAGTCGTTCGAGGCCTTGAATACTACACTGGCCCCGTGTTTGAATGCGAACTGCTGATGGAAACCAAAGACGAAGATGGCAACACCGTTCGATTTGGCTCGGTGGGCGGTGGTGGGCGATATGATGATCTCGTCGCACGTTTCACGGGCCAATCGGTTCCAGCCACGGGTTTTTCCATCGGCGTGTCACGGCTTTATTCAGCGTTGAAACTTGTCGGCAAGGCCAAGGTTTCGCAGACACTCGCACCTGTTGTCGTCACCGTGATGGATAAAGACCGCCAAGGCGATTACTGGAAGTTTGTGCAACAGCTCCGCGCTGCTGGCATTCGTGCTGAAATGTATATCGGCACATCCAACATGGGCAAGCAGATGAAATATGCTGACAAGCGTGGAAGCCCGATTGTGGTGATCCAAGGCGGCGACGAGAAGGCCAAGGGAGAAGTGCAAATTAAAGATTTGCGTCTTGGTTCCGAACTCGCGGCACAAATTGAAACGCGCGAAGAATATGCCAGCCAACGCCTTGCACAAGTTTCTGTGCCGGAAGCAGATTTGGTTGCAACTGTTAAGAAAATGTTGGGCTGATGGCTGGTCGCACATCACAACAACGCGCATCACTGGAAAAGCAAAATGCTGCCATCATGGCTGTGTTCAAGCGTGCCGGATTTGAACAGATTGCGCCCGATATTATTCAGCCTGCCGATATTTTTCTTGAACTATCCGGCGAGGATATTCGCTCAAGAACTTTTGTGTTTAATGATCCTGAGGGCCAAGAGCTTTGCCTGCGGCCCGATCTCACAGTTCCTGCCTGTCGCTTTCATTTAAGCCACGCCAAGAAACTCAGTAAAGAGGCGCGCTATTCTTATTCGGGCACCGCCTTTCGTTTCCCTGATGAAAGGTTTTCCCCGCAAGAATTTACGCAAGTTGGCCTCGAATGGTTTGGCGCGAAAGATTCCATCGGCGTTGAAGCGCGAATGTTAAAGCTGGCCGTGGCCGCAGTACAGGCCGCAGGTGCGTCAACGCCGAAAATCACCATTGGTGATGTGGGCTTGTTTGCAGGTTTGCTGGGAGATGTGCCCATGCCAACGCGTTGGCGCAGGCGTTTGCGGCATCAGTTTTGGCGACCTCTGGCGTTCAGCGATTTGCTGAACTCTTTTGCTGGCGGCCAAGTCAAAAAGCGCACCAGTGTTTCTGCTGCGGTTGATGCAATGACAACTGACGCGAGCGAAGATTTTGCCTCCAAGTGGATGACGCAAAATCAATTGCCACAGCAAGGCAGCCGCAGTGTGGAAGAAGTTTATGAACGATTGCAAGAAAAATTGGCCGATCGTTCGGAAGCGCCATTATCTCCTGCCAGTGTTGCGTTGATTGAGCGGCATTTGAAGCTGTCAGGCAACGCGGTTGCGGCGTCCACCAAACTCAACGCAGTTGACGCGGGTAAAAATTATCAGGCCGCTGCCTCATCCTTCGCCAAAAGGCTTGCTGCCTTTAATAAGCAAGGGCTTGATGTCAACGCCATGCGTTTTTCGGCAAGCTTCGGCCGTGAGATTGAATATTACACCGGCTTTGTGTTTCAACTCGAAGTGAGCGGCGTGGTAGTGGCGGGCGGCGGGCGTTATGACAACATGCTATCCGATTTAGGTGCAAGTGAGCGCATTCCAGCTTTTGGCTTTGCCATTCATGCTGAGCGCCTGCAGGCGGTGCTGAAATGAAAAAGCTAATCCTTGGCATTCCGTCCAAAGGCCGCCTGATGGAACAGGCCCAAGAGCTTTTGGTAAAAGCTGGCTATAGCATTGAGCGCATTGGTTCGGAGCGCGGCTACCGTGGCCGCTTGATAGGATTAGATGATATTGAGGTTGCGTTTCTCTCAGCCCAAGATATTGCCAGCGGGCTTAAATCTGGTGCTGTTGATCTTGGTATCACTGGCGAAGATTTGCTGCGCGAGACCATAGCGCCGGACGATAAAGTGGCTGATGTGGTTTTGCGATTGAACTTTGGCCCAGCGGATGTTGTGGTCGGCGTGCCGGACTTCTGGGCAGATGTTGCCCAGATGGCAGATCTCGATGACGTGGCGCGGCAATTTTATTCCGTACACGGACGAAGGCTTCGCGTGGCAACTAAATATTTCAATCTCACGCGCAGGTTCTTTGCTGCCAAGGGCGTGACAGGCTATCGTATTGTCGAAAGCTTAGGTGCCACAGAAGGTGCGCCCGCTGCGGGCAGTGCGGAGCTGATTGTGGATATCACCACCAGCGGTTCAACGCTTCGCGCCAATCATCTTAAAATTTTGGATGACGGGTTGATTTTGAAATCTTGTGCAGTTTTAGCAGCAAGGAAAGCTGCGACCAAGGATGAGCGGGTGAAGTATTTGGTGCGTGAGCTCAGTAGTCATTGTATATAATTTGCAAGTATATTCTTGCACTTAAGGCAAGGGCCCGTGGTAAGCTGCGGACTCACGGTCTTTTTGGCGGGAAGATTAAAGTAAATCTGCTGTCAGTTGACGCGTAGAAAGTGACTTCGCAATGCCCCGTCTACAAACTGGCTTTCACCCGAAGGTACTAACAGCATGGCGCGACGGCTATGGCCGAAACGAATTGCGCGCCGATATAGTCGCTGCTTTAACCGTTGCAATAGTGGCACTTCCGCTTTCGATGGCGATTGCTATTGGCTCACATGTTTCACCAGAGCGTGGGCTCTACACATCTATCATCGGCGGCTTTCTGGTTTCAGCGTTGGGAGGAAGCCGCTTTCAGATCGGCGGCCCCGCCGGGGCTTTCATCGTGCTTGTGGCCTCAATCGTTGACACAAAGGGGCTTGATGGTTTGCTTTTAGCTACGATGATGGCAGGCGTGATTATGATCGCCGTCGGTGCGTCAGGTCTTGGGCGATTTATTCGTTATGTTCCACATGCGGTGACAGTTGGCTTTACGGCGGGCATTGCCATCATCATTTCTGCTGGCCAGATTAAGGAGCTTTTTGGCTTAACTTTAACGGCTGAGCCTTCGGCCCTTCTACCAAAGTTGGCGGCACTTTGGACCGCAGCAGGCACATTGCATCCGATGGCGCTTGCCATTGCGGCGGGCAGTATTGCCCTGATTGCGGTGTTGAAAAAGCTGCGGCCAACGTGGCCAGGATTGTTGATTGCTGTGGTGGTGGCTTCTTTGGCAGCGCTGTTAGTGCCGGGGGCTGCTGAAACCATCGCCACGCGCTTTCACGCTATACCCTCGGCATTGCCAATGCCGCATATGCCAGAGGTGAGCGGGTCGCGTTTTATGGAACTCTTGCCGTCGGCGTTTTCACTGGCGCTTTTGGGGGGCATTGAATCACTTCTTTCGGCCATGGTGGCCGACAGTATGAGTGGGCGATTGCATCGTTCTAACACAGAACTGATCGCGCAAGGCTTGGCCAATATCGCTTCGCCGTTATTTGGTGGCATTGTGGTCACCGGCACAATTGCGCGTACCGCCACGAATATCAAAGCGGGTGGTAAGAGCCCACTTGCCGGGATGCTGCATGCCGTATTTCTGCTGTTATTTATGCTGGTCGCGGCACCTTTGCTTGGATACATTCCCCTAGCGGCATTGGCAGCCATACTTGCAGTTGTCTGCTGGAATATGGCCGATAAGGTGGGTTTTTGGCACTTGCTGCGTGAGCGCAAAGCATCAGCGTTGGTTCTTTTGGCCACATTCCTTTTGACGATATTTGTGGATCTCACCACGGGCATTCTTGCGGGAGTGGTTTTAGCCTTTGTGCTTGGCCCCCGTGAATTCCTACAGGCGCCCAAACATCACCATCAGCCTTGACCAATTGGGGCACTGCTCTATTTGATGGTAAGTTCCATAAACTATTTGATTGGCGAATTTTGATTCGGGAGAATTTAATGACTTTACGCGGCTCCGCCTTTGCCTTTGCAGTGTTCTGTGCTGCCTCAACTTCTGCCCTCGCTGCCAGTTGTGGCAACAGTGCCGAAGGCTTTGACGGCTTTTTGGCGCAAGTCAAAAAACAGGCGGCGGCGGCGGGCATTTCTGGCCTGGCTTTGGCCCAGCTCGACAGCGTGCAATATGATGCCGGCATTATCAAGCGCGACCGCGCGCAGAATGTTTTCGCGCAGAGCTTTTTGCAATTTTCATCGCGCATGGCAACCGAAGCGCGCGTGGTTAAAGCGCGGGCCTTGATTGCCAAAAACCAAGCCACATTCGATGCCGTGCAACAACAATATGGTGTGCCAGCGCCAGTGATTGCCGCCTTCTGGGCATTAGAAACTGATTTTGGTTCAGTGTTAGGAAATTCGCCCACCATTCAGTCGCTCGTTACACTCGCTTGGGATTGCCGCCGCCCAGAAAAGTTCCGCCCGCAGATTATTCCAGCTTTGCATCTCATTCAAAAAGGGTGGTTGACGCCTGAACAAATGCGTGGCGCTTGGGCTGGTGAAATCGGCCAAACGCAATTCATGGCTTATGATTATGACACTTCGGGTGTGGATTTTGAGGGCAATGGCAAAGTCAATTTGCGCGATTCCGTGCCTGATGTTGTGGCCTCCACCGCCAATCTCTTGAAGAAAAGTGGATGGGCGGCTGGCCAGCCTTGGCTGCAAGAAGTTAAAGTGACCAAGGATTTGCCGTGGGACCAAGCCGATTTGGCAATCAATCATTCGCGCAAAGAATGGGCCGCATGGGGCATCACGGGTGTGGATGGTGGCTCCCTTAAAGCAGATGCAATGCCAGCCGCATTGCTGTTACCAATGGGCAAGGATGGCCCGGCCTTTTTGGCTTATCACAATTTCACCACGGCCTATCTCAAATGGAATGAGAGCCTGATTTATTCAACCACGGCAGCTTATCTTGCCACGCGCATTGCTGGCGCTGCACCAGTATCACCAGGGCGTGCGGCAGTGAATGTGCCAAGCTATGAGCAAGTTGTGGCCTTGCAGCAGTTCCTAACATCGAAGGGTTATGATGTGGGCAAGGCCGATGGTAAGATCGGTTCGGGCACGCGCTCAGCGGTAAAGAAAGAGCAAATGAAACTAGGCTGGCCTGCGGATAGCTATCCCACGCCGGAATTCATCGCGAAATTGACTGGGCATTGATCTGAAGCGTCAACTCACTCTGCAGGTTGCATCACATGTGCGGCTTTGGCGGCTGCCGGTGCTCTATTGCGTGTCAGCCAGTTGGAAAAGCCTTCCATATACATATAAAGCACAGGCGTGATGAACAGTGTGAGGGCTTGTGATACGATGAGCCCGCCCGCCACCGCCACGCCTAAGGGCTGACGCAATTCAGCGCTGGCACCTGTTCCAATTGCAATTGGCAAAGCAGCCATCAAGGCAGCCAAGGTTGTCATCATAATCGGGCGGAAACGCATGAGACAGGCTTTGTGGATAGCATCTCGTGCAGTCATGCCTTGTCGCCGCAAGGTGATGGCCACGTCAATCATCATGATGGCATTTTTCTTGACGATGCCAATCAGCATCAGCAAGCCAATTACGGCGATAATGGAAAGATCAAAATTAAAAAGCCAAAGCGAACCCAATGCACCCGCCGCAGCGGCCGGAAGGCCCGATAGAATGGTGAGCGGATGGATGAAGCTTTCATAGAGAATGCCCAACACAATATAGATGGTGAGAATGGCACCCAAGATCAGCAAGCCTTGGCCTGCGGTTGAATCTTGGAAGGTTTTGGTGTTGCCGTAAAAGCTGGATGAAACGTTTGGTGGCCAGCCCAATTGTGTTTTGAGTTTTTTGATTTCATCAACGCTGGCACCAAGGGCCACACCTTGTGGTGAGTTGAAAGAAACACTTACAGCGGGCAACTGGCCAAGTTGGTTCACTGTCAGTGCACCCACACCGCGCGTGATGGTGGCAAAAGAAGCCAGTGGCACAGACGCGCCGGTTTCGGTGGCTACTTGGAAGTTCTTCAACCGTTCGGGTGTCCAATCCACTTTAGGATCGAGTTCAGCGATCACTTGATAGTTGTTACCGTCTTGATAAATGGTGGCCACTTGTTCGCCACCTAAGCCGCCGTAAAGCGTGTTGCGCAACGTATCAACGCCAACACCCAACGCTTGCATCTTGTCACGGTCTATTTTCACGATTGCCTGTTGTGCACTGATCTGCGCATCAGTGTTCACATCAGCGAAGAAGGCCCGGTCTTTATCCATCGCATCGGCCAGTTTTTGCGCCCAAGCATACATGTCATCAAAGCTGAGTGATTGTACGACGATTTGATTGAGTGCTGCACCAGGTCTGGCACCGAGCGACAGGTTCTGCGTCGGATTTGCCGTTCCCGTGATGCCAGGAATGCTGTTAAGAACCTTGCGCATATCACCAAGCACTTTCTGTAAGTTGCCGCGTTCGGTTTTGGGCTTCAACTCAACAAACATGCGACCCGCATTCATCGAGCCGGTATTTGATCCAACAGCCGCAACCACATGCGCGATGGCGGGCATTTGGCGAAGTTTAGCGACCAACTGATCCTGCAAAATTTTCATCTGGTCAAAGGAAATGTCCTGGCGCGCCTGAGTGCCAACCTGCACTTGGCCAATATCTTCAGTTGGGAAGAAGCCCTTCGGCAAAGTTTGGAACATGAACACGGTAGCAAAAATGGTGCAGAGAAATACCACGAAAACCACAGGATGAAATTTCAAGCAGAGGCTGAGCAGCCAATCATAGCCCGATGTTAAACCATTCAACAGCGTCTCAAAGATGCGGCCCAAAAAGCCCGGTGTGTGATCTTCGCTCAAAATGCGCGAGCACATCATGGGCGTGAGCGTGAGTGAGACGAACATCGAAACAATGATGGAAACGGTGACCACCACCGCAAATTCGTTAAAGATACGGCCGATCACGCCGCCCATGAGCAGCACCGGAATGAAAACCGCAACCAACGAAACGGAAATCGACATAATGGTGAAGCCCACTTCTGATGCGCCATGTATGGCTGCATCCATAGCTCCACGGTGTTCTTCTTCCATGTGGCGTACAATATTTTCCATCATCACAATGGCATCATCCACAACCAAACCGACGGCCAAGGTGATGCCCATGAGGGAAATGTTATCAATGGAAAAGCTGAGCAGATACATAATGCCCAAAGTGCCGATCAAGGAAATCGGCACGGCAATGGCCGGAATTAATGTGGCGCGGGCTGAACGGATGAACACATAACAAATTGCAATCACCAACAAGATGGTGAGACCCAAAGTGAAAAGTGCATCGTGGACCGAAGAGCGTATAGAAGCTGAACGATCACTCAGTAAACTCAATGTGGCAGAACCTGGCAACTGGGCCGCAAATTGCGGCAAAGCGGCCTTGACCTTATCAACCACAGCAACGGTGTTGGCATCAGGTTGTCGTTGAACGGCCAAAATGATAGCGCGTGTGCCATCATACGAAGC
Source organism: Aestuariivirga sp. (assembly GCA_036510015.1). Lineage (GTDB taxonomy): Bacteria > Pseudomonadota > Alphaproteobacteria > Rhizobiales > Aestuariivirgaceae > Aestuariivirga. Next base: position 12,477 of record DATCEN010000365.1, on the reverse strand, counting down.
AGCGGAATGGAAGTTATCAACCGAGTCAATCACGCGGGCCACGTCTCTCAAGCGCACAGTTGCGCCATTATGTGTAGCGATTACTTGATTGGCAAATTCCGCCGCGTTTTGCAGCGAAGTGTTAGCAATTAGGGTGAGCTGTTGCTTGCTGGAATCTAGTGTTCCGAGGGGACTGATCTGATTGACACCCGCAATTGCAGCTTGCATTTGCGCCACGGTAATACCTTTTGCGGCTAGCGCGTCGGGATCCAGCTCAATGCGTACCGCATAATTTTGCTGGCCGAAAATGAGAACTTGAGCCACGCCATCAACGGTGGAGAGGGTTGGTGAAATAATATTCACAGCAATGTTGTTCAAATCAGTGAGTGAGGCAACGTCTGACTTCAGCGCCAACAATAGCACTGGCGCATCAGCTGGGTTCACTTTGCGGAAATTTGGTGGTTCCGTCATGTTTTGCGGCAGTTTTCGCGACACGCGCGAAATGGCGGCCTGCACATCTGCGGCGGCGGCATCTATCGATCGGCTTAGCACGAATTGAATGGTGATGTTGGTGGTGCCAAGCGAGCTGGTCGTGCTGATGGCATCAACACCCGCAATTGTGGAAAACTGTTTGATAAGGGGAGTGGCAACAGAGGTCGCCATAATATCAGGAGAGGCACCCGCCATGTCAGCAGTAACGCTGATTGTCGGAAACTCAGCCCGCGGCAAAGCGGCCACTGGCAAAAGAGACCACGCAAATAATCCGCCGATCAAAATGGCGGCAGACATCAAGATGGTGGCGACAGGACGATTGATGCAGAAGGTTGAGATGTTCATGGCTGAGTTCCGCTCGCGGCAGGTTTAGCGCTGGCTGTCTCAGCACCGCCGATGGTAACGTGTGTGCCATTGGCCAATTTGGCTTGGCCTTCCACCACCACTTTAGTGCCTTCGGTTACGCCATCGCTAACCTCCGCCAAGTCGCCTTCAAAACGCGAGACTTTTATAGGTGTGGCTTTTGCAACATTTTGATCATCGATCACCCAAACGTATGAGCCGATTTGGCCTTGCTGCACAGCAACGGTTGGAACGGTGATTGCGCCAAGAGTGGTGCCATATTGCAGATCAACTGTTACGCGTTGGCCAGGCCAGAGATTGAGTTTGGCGTTACCAATATTAGCTGCAAGACCGATGGTGCCTGAGGTTACGTCCACGGAACTGTCAACGAAGTTAAGTTTACCTTCGTCCAATTCATCTTTGGATGAAGAGGCATAGACCTTCACTGTTGCGGCATCAGGATTTTTGGCGAGGGCTGCCTGCAAAGGCGGCAGTACTTGTTCAGCCAAGCGGAAGGTAACGCGCAAGGGCTGCATTTGAGTGATGCTTAACAGCGATGACTGTGTACCTGAATTACCGGGAGGGCTAACCAGCGCGCCCAACACAGCACTGATGGCGCCAAGTTTGCCATCAAAGGGGGCGCGAATTTTAGCAAAATCCAATTGCAACTTATCGGCATCGATAACCGCTTTGTCAGAGTCTATGACTTGCAGCTGCGAGGAATGCGCGGCCACAGCATTGTCCACATCTTGCTGAGGGCCAGCGTTGCGAGCGGCCAAAGTTTTAGCACGCTGCAATTGGATATCATTATTGTCCAAAACGGCTTGGTCTTTTGCTAAGGTTGCTACATCTTTGGCCAAAACCGCTTGCAGAGTACGGTCGTCCAACTCAATCAAAACGTCACCCGCCTTGACCATTTGGCCATCTTGAACATTGACCTTGGTGATCTGGCTGGTGATGCGCGCGTTAATGGCCACAACTTGCGGTGAGGTCATGGTGCCATAGCCGCGTTCGATCAAAGGGAAATCGGTTTTTCCGACGAGGGCAATTTTGACCAGCTGTGAAATCGGAGCCCGCGTGGCGGGAACAGCTGTTTTGGCATCGCTGGCTTGGGCTTGTTCAGGGTGGATATCATTCCGGATTTGTCCAATTAGGTTGTATTTCCACTGGGCCAGCCCCAAGCCCAGCAAAACTGCTACAGTCAAAGTCAATTTCATACCGTTGTTCATGTAGTCCCTCAAATGCCCAGTCCAAGTTAATCCGGGCTCTATTAGACGTTTTCTAAGCCAAAAATCCGTCGTATTCTCGCATTGGCATAATTTAATGTTTCGGGCTTTAAGTCGGCAGGTTTTAGATTTCAAGTTAAGCAAAGGAAAGCAAATGAAAAAGCCAATACGCAAGACTTCCAAATCACTCACCAAAAAGCCGGCAAAGAAAGTCGCTAAAAAGGCCATCAAGAAAGCCACCAAGAAGGCCACCAAGAAACCAGCTAAAGTTCAGTATGGCTTTAATTGGCACAATTTGATGACGCGCGATGTGGACGGTGCCAAACGTTTTTACCAAGCGGTGGTGGGCTGGCAAACCGCGCTACAAGGGCCAGACTATGAGGTTTTGATGGTTGATGGCCAAGGCATCGGCGGCATCATGGCCCAGCCTGCGGAAGCCAGCGACACGCCACCATTCTGGCTTGGCTATATCATGGTTAAGAATGTCGACAAACATTGCGCGGCGATAAAAAAGGCGGGCGGTTCGGTGCATAAGGGGCCATGGGATGTTCCAAATATCTTGCGCATGGCCGTTGTGTCTGAGCCATTGGGTGCCGTGTTCAATGTCTACCATCCACTGATGGACGGCAGTATGAAGCCGCATAAGCGTGGCACGGTTGGAACCGTTGGGTGGAATGAATTACAGACTTCAGATTTGGCAAAGTCGACTGCATTTTACGCCAAGATGTTTGGTTGGGCCAAAGGTGACACGCATGATATGGGGCCGGAGTTTGGCAAATATCAGGTGATGAAGGTGAAACGGCATGAACATGCCGGCATGATGAAACGCGCCAGTTTTATCCCGCGCGATTATTGGGGTTTCTATTTCTTTGTTGAGGGTATTGATGCTGGTGCCAAGCGCATTACCCAACATGGCGGCAAGATCACCAATGGCCCAATGCAAGTGCCCACTGGTGATTGGATCGTTTCTGGTCAGGACCCGCAAGGTGCTCATTTTTCATTGATGAGCGAGACTAAATAAACAACGGCGTTTTCCGCCTGCATAGGGTTTTTATTTAGGCATGTGTTGAGCACTTGTTAGAATTTTGACTCGACAACATACCAACTGGTTGGTAATGCTCACCTATGACGCAAACTCAAACTCGCCCTAATGCGCGCGAAAAACTACTGGCTGCGGCCGTGCAGCTGGTGCGCGAAAAGGGCTATGATGCCACATCGGTTGACAGTCTTTGCGAAAGTGTGGGCGTGACCAAGGGCGCGTTCTTTCATCATTTCAAAAGCAAGGACGAACTGGCCATTGCTGCCACACAGTTCTGGACTGAAAATGCCGCACAGCTTTTCGCAAAAGCTGAATACAACAGGTTTGAAGACCCATTGGATCAACTGATCGGCTATGTGGATTTTCGTCTTCAGCTTGTGCATGGGAGCACATTGCCAGAATGCACCTGTTTGCTTGGCACCATGGTGCAGGAGAAATTTGAAACGAGTCCGGCTATTCGCGATGCCTGTTATGAGGGCATTCACTTTCACGCCGCAGAAGTGAGCAAGATGATTGCTGCGGCCAAAGCGCGGCACGCACCGCATGCAAGTTGGAACGTCGAAAACTTGGGGCTTTACACACAGGCGGTCATTCAGGGCGCTTTCGTTTTAGCAAAAGCAAAAAATGATGTGACGCTGGCCGCTGACATGATTTTGCATCTGCGCCGTTATATTGAGTTGTTGTTTCATCACGCCAAGGAGGATTGAAGTTCATGAAACTCTACTATACCCAAAACCTTAACCCGCGCGTGGCCGTGGCAGCGGCGCGCTATCTCAAGTCTCCGGTTGAATTTGTTTTATCTGAACCGCAGCATCCTGCCCATAAGGAGGCGTTCAAGGCGCTAAATCCCAACGCTCTCGCGCCTGTGTTGGAAGAGAATGGCAAAACACTTTGGGAAACAGATGCAATTGTGTGTCGCCTTTCTGCAATTGCTAAATCTAATTTTTGGCGTGTGGGTGATGAGCAGCCAGATATGATCCGCTGGATCAGTTGGGCCACGTATCATTTAAATCGTGCAGCTGATCCCTTGTATTTTTTCCGTGTGGTTTGGCCAACATTTATGAGCGAAGCGCCGCCGCAAGAAAAATTGGATGAAGGCCTGCGCAATTTCGTGCAACACGCCGCTGTGTTGAATGACTATCTTGCCGATAGAAAGTGGTTGGTGGGAGGTCAGCTATCTTATGCAGATTTCCGCGCGGCTTCAGCTTTACCCTTTGCAGCGCAAGCGCAGATTCCGCTGGCGGATTTTCCAAACATGCTGCGCTGGCACAATCAACTGATGAAATTGCCAGCCTGGCGCGCGCCCTTTGATGGACTGAACAACTGAATACAGGAGGACGATCATGAGCAAGATGCAAAGCCCCTTTATCTGGCATGACTTGATGACAAGTGACGCGGAAGCAGCGAAGAAATTTTACGGCGCTGTCGTGGGTTGGACTTTCACAAATCAGATGCCCACTTACAGTGTCGCCTCAGCAAATGGCGTTGGAATGGGTGGGATTATGGATACGCCGGCAGAAATGAAAGGCATGCCGTCAGTGTGGACGGGCTATGTCTTCACACCAGATGTTGATGCAACCTGCAAAGAAGCGGTCCAACTCGGGGGCAAGATCTATAGAGAGGCTTGGGATGTTCCAGACGTGGGGCGAATGGCCGTGATCGGCGATCCGATGGGTTCGGGCCTGATGGTTATGAAGCCGCTCTCAACCGAACAACGACCCATGCCAAAGCCCGGCGCTGTGGGCACAGTTGGTTGGAATGAATTGCATGCGGGCGATCTCAACGTCGCTTGGGATTTTTATTCCAAGCTGTTTGGCTGGGCCAAAGGTGCCACCATGCCGATGGGCGAAGTCGGTGACTATCAGTTGTTCCAGATCGACGGCAAAGATGTGGGCGGCATGATGAAAAAAATGGATTCCACGCCAAAGCCAACTTGGAATTATTATTTCAACGTGGATGGCATCGATGCTGCCGCTGCGCGCATCACCAAGGCGGGTGGCAAAATCGTCATGGGGCCACATGAGGTGCCGGGCGGGCAGTGGACCGTCAATGCAATTGACCCACAGAGCGCGCATTTCTCATTGCTGTCTAACACGAGGTAACAGGAAGGAAAATAATTTCAGCAATGAAAATTAGTGTTGCTCTCTGCAGCTCGATACCCATGTAATTCGTTTATTAACTTTTATTTCGAAAGTTTTATATGACCACGATATCAATTCCTGAACTGAAATATATCCAAGCAAATGGCCTGAAGTTTGCCTATTTTGAAGAAGGCTCCGGCCCCTTGGTACTCCTCGTCCATGGCTTTCCTGACACGGCACATACTTGGGATCAGGTGCGGCCTGCTCTAGCCGCCGCCGGATTTCGAGCAGTATCGCCTTTCACTCGCGGATATGCGCCCACAGAGATACCGCGCGAAGAGGCTTTCGATGCCGACACACTTGGCCGTGATATTTTGGCTCTGATAGAGGCACTGGGTGAGACGCAGGCGATTTTAGTCGGACACGATTGGGGGGCAAGCGCTGCTTTCTCTGCGGTGGGGCTCATGCCTAGCCGAATTCGTAAACTCATCACTCTGGCTCTCCCGCATCCGTTGAGCCTCACGTTTATGCCATTCTTTTTTTGGCCCTTCGTAATGTGGGGTTGCCGCCACTATTTCTGGCTTTCTCGGAAAAACGCAGCCGATCGGATAAAAGCCAAGAACATGGTCTATCTCGACACACTGGTACAACGTTGGTCGCCTGGTTGGAATGTTCCATTGGGTGAAACCGATGAAGTCAAGAAATCGTTCGAGACACCTGGCAGCCTAGAAGCGGCACTGGGCTATTACCGTGCAGTGAACGGCCCGGGCCTCCCTACCACCGCACAGAGGATAAAGGTGTCAGTGCCTTCAATAGCTTTCTGCGGAACCAGCGGAATCCCACCCGCAGCCTTTGAGGGCGCACGCAAGTGCTACTTGAATCGTTACGAGGTCGTGAGCATGCCAGGTGGGCACTCCGTACACCGAGAACACCCATCTCATTTCATGCAAGAGCTTTTAAGGGTATTGGCAGAGGATTCCGTCTCATAACACCGCATGCTTTAGCATCACTAAATTACGCCTACACAACATATAGTCGCTTGGCGCTCCGATTTCCAATGCGAAAAATTAAAACGAGGAAATAATGATGCTTCAACATTATACAGGTGGTTGCCAATGTGGTGCGGTGCGTTACGAAGTCGACGTCGATCTCGCATCTACGGTGACGTGCAATTGTTCACGCTGTCAACGCTTGGGTTCTGTGTTGGCTTTCACGTCTGAAGAAAGTTTTAAACTGTTGGAAGGCGACGAACATCTGACCGAATATCTTTTCAACAAGGGCGTCATTCACCACTTCTTCTGCAAGGTCTGCGGGATTGAAAGTTTTGCTCGCGGCATTCCACCGAATTCAGACAAATTGTTTGCTGCCATCAACGTCAATTGCCTCGACGGTGTTGAACCGAGGCAACTGAATTCTCGTCATTTCGATGGTAGGTCAGTTTAGGGTTGGAAGCTGCCGCGAAAGGGTGACACTTTAAATGTGCAACCCCGGCGCTTCATATCCGGTGCGTTCAACATATTCCGTATAGCCGCCGCCATATTGGTGGATGCCATCAGGGGTCAACTCTAATACGCGGTTGGAAAGCTCCGCTAGAAAGTGGCGATCATGCGACACAAACAACATTGTGCCTTCATATTCGCTCAACTTCTTGATCAGCATTTCCTTGGTGAGCAAATCGAGATGGTTCGTGGGCTCATCCAACACCAGAAAATTTGGCGGATCATAAAGCATCTGCGCCATCACCAAACGGGCCTTTTCGCCGCCAGATAAGACGCGGCATTTTTTCTCCACATCATCGCCGGAAAAACCAAAGGCCCCTGCCAATGCGCGAAGCGATCCTTGCGTGGCTTGCGGGAAAGCGTGTTCGAGTGACTGGAACACCGTGTGTTCGCCGTCCAGCAATTCCATTGCATGTTGGGCGAAGTATCCCATCTTCACTGATGCGCCGATGTTCACGCTGCCTTGGTCTGGCTCTGCCGCACCAGCGATCAATTTCAGCAGAGTGGATTTGCCTGCGCCATTGATGCCCATGATGCACCAGCGCTCTTTGCGGCGGATTTGAAAATCCAAATCAGCGTAAATTTGTTTAGAGCCATAGCCTTTGTGAACAGCGCTGAGCATGGCCACGTCTTCTCCAGAACGCGGAGCTGGGGCGAAATCAAAATCTACTGTCACACGGCGTTTGGGCATTTCAACGCGTTCAATTTTTTCCAGTTTCTTCACGCGGCTTTGCACTTGGGCGGCGTGAGACGCGCGGGCTTTGAAGCGTTCGATAAATTTGAGCTCCTTGGCCAACATCGCCTGCTGGCGTTCAAACGAAGCTTGCTGTTGCTTTTCGGCAAGTGCGCGTTGGGCTTCATAGAATTCATAATCGCCGGAATAAGACGTGAGTTCGCCGCCATCGATCTCGATAATTTTGGTAACGATGCGGTTCATAAATTCACGGTCATGCGATGTCATCAACAACATGCCGTCATAAGTTTTGAGGAAGTTTTCCAGCCAGATCAGGCTTTCGAGATCCAAATGGTTGGAAGGCTCGTCCAGCAGCATAGCATCAGGCCGCATCAGTAAAATACGCGCCAAGGCCACACGCATTTTCCATCCGCCAGAAAGTTTGCCCACATCGCCATTCATCATCTCTTGGCTGAAGCTGAGGCCGCTCAAAACTTCACGCGCGCGGGCTTCCTGGGCATAGCCATCAAGCTTTTCAAACTGCGCCTGCACTTCGCCATAATGCGCGATGATTTCGTCCATCTCATTCATGCGGGCGGGGTCTGCCATCGCGTCTTCGAGGGATTTCAACTCGGCCGCCACGGCTGCTATCGGGCCAGCGCCCTCCATCACTTCATCCACAGCAGAGCGCCCGGCCATTTCGCCCACGTCTTGGCTGAAGTAACCAATGGTGATGCCTTTATCAGTGGAGACCACGCCCTCATCGGCTTCTTCGCGGCCAGTGATGAGGCGGAACAGCGTGGTTTTGCCAGCACCATTGGGGCCGACGAGGCCAATTTTCTCGCCGCGGTTTAATGCAGCCGAAGCTTCGACGAACACAAGCTGATGGCCGTTTTGTTTGGAGATGGAGTCAATGCGGATCATGATGATGGGGGCTTTAGGGGAGAGTGGAGAGGAGGGGAAGTGGACTGGCTATTGAATGGGAACATTTGCTTTTATCCGCTGGAATGCCTACAAGATTGGTATGATATCCCAGCGCGCACGCTACGCTTTTAAAGCCATTGTGGCCCTTGCTAAGGCAAAGCCTGGACAAGGTCTGAATATTCGCGAGTTGTGTGAGCAGGAAAAGCTGCCACGCAAATTCATTGAGCAGATTTTGACAACGTTGCGAACAGCGGGTTACATTTCCAGTCGGCGCGGACGCGAAGGTGGCTATGAGCTGCTCAAGCCCGCTGATTTGATCCATATCGGGCCGCTTTTGCGCCTCGTTGATGGGCCAATTGCGCCGTTGCCCTGCCTTTCGCGCACGGCCTACCGCAAGTGTGAAGATTGCCGTGACGAGGCATCTTGTGAGATCCGCCGCGCGTTCCACCAGCCTTATGCCGACTATTTGGCCAGACTTGAATCCACCACATTGGCGCAATTGTTGGCCGATCAGGTGCCGCTGGCCTAAATACCTAAAGCTCAAGAGGTTGAAAAAGAACGAAATTCAAAAATCGTTCGTTAAAACGAACAATTCACTTGAATCTATACTAACTTAGTATAGTATGAAATCGTTCAATGAAAGGAATTACTCCATGCGTTTTTCAATTTCACACCGCAACTGGTTCCCAGCCCTTGCCGGCCCGAGCCTTGCTTTATCGTTGTCAGCAGCAGCGGCGTTTGCTGATACAAGCCTCTTGAATGTTTCATATGACCCCACGCGCGAGCTCTACAAAGCCATCAACGAAGCTTTTGCAGCCGACTGGAAGGCCAAGACTGGTGAGATTGTCACCATCAACCAATCGCACGGCGGCTCGGGCAAACAAACGCGCGCCGTGATTGACGGGTTGAAAGCCGATGTGGTGACACTGGCTCTGGCTGGCGACGTTGATACCATCGCCGCTAAGACCAAGCTTTTGCCCCAGGATTGGGCCAAACGCCTGCCGCATAACTCAACACCATTTAATTCTACCATTGTGTTCTTGGTCAAAAAGGGCAACCCCAAAGGCATCAAGGATTGGGGCGACCTTGCCAAGGTTGGTACGCAAGTGATCACGCCAAACCCGAAAACATCTGGTGGTGCACGCTGGAACTTCCTTGCCGCTTGGGCTTGGGCCAATAAGACCTACGGTGGTGATGAGGCCAAAAACAAGAACTTCATTTCGGCTCTATACAAGAATGTGCCGGTGCTTGATACGGGTGCCCGCGGTTCCACCACTACGTTTGCGGAGCGCGGCATTGGCGATGTGCTGATTTCGTGGGAAAGCGACGCATGGCTTGCGCTGGATGAATTTGGCACCGACAAGTTTGAGATCGTCTATCCCTCCGTCTCGATCAATGCCGAAACACCAGTGGCGCTGGTCGATGAAAATGTGAAATCCAACAACACCCAAAAGCAGGCGCAAGCCTATCTGGACTATCTCTTCACGGCCCCGGCCCAAAAGATTGCGGCGCATTTGCATTACCGGCCTTCTGACCCATCCGCCGCCGACCCCACTGATCTGGCCAAGCTGCCAAAAATTGAACTCGTTTCCATTGATAAGGACTTTGGCGGCTGGGGCAAGGCACAGGAAAAATTCTTCGCTGATGGTGGCGTCTTTGACCAAATCTACAAGCCTGCTAACTAAATGACTTCGGCGCTAATCCTCCCGCGCTTGAAAAGTCCAAGCGTCATCCCGGGCTTCGGGGTGACGCTTGGCTTCACGTTGTTGGCCCTTGCCCTGATTGTTTTCATTCCGCTGACGGCGTTGGTTTTGAAAGCCGCCAGTGTTGGGCCATCAGCGTTTTACGAGATTGCCACAAGTGCGCGTGTGCTCTCCGCCTTGCGCCTCTCGTTCGGTGCGGCGGCCATTGCAGCATTGGTGGACGCCGCGTTCGGCCTCCTGATTGCCTGGGTTCTGGTGCGATATGAATTTCCTGGCCGCCGATTGATTGATGCGGCGATTGATCTGCCTTTCGCCTTGCCTACAGCCGTGGCAGGCATTGCATTGGCAACACTTTATGCGCCGAATGGCTGGATTGGTGCACTTGCCGCCAAGGCCGGAATGAAAATTGCCTTCACGCCGCTTGGTGTTTCGCTTGCCCTGATTTTCGTCGGCCTGCCATTTGTTGTGCGTAGTGTTCAGCCCGTATTGGCAGAGGACCAACGCGACGTGGAAGAAGCCTCCGCGCTTTTGGGCGCAAATCGGTGGCGGACCATCAGTCAGGTGATTTTGCCTGCCGTTTATCCCGCACTTCTGACGGGTACCATGCTGGCCTTTGCCCGCGCGGTAGGAGAATATGGATCGGTTATTTTCATTGCCGGAAACATTCCCTTTGTTTCGGAAATTGCCCCCTTGCTCATTGTGATTAAGCTTGAGGAATTTGATTATGCGGGGGCCACAGTGATTGCGACAGTGACGCTTGCGATTTCGCTGCTGATTTTGTTTTCTGCCAATAAACTTCAATCCATTTTGTGGGCTCGACATGGCGAAACGTGATCCCATCAGCGAGAGCTATTTCGTCCGCTGGGGTTTGATCGGCATCAGCCTTGCCTTCCTGGCGCTCATCATCTTTCTGCCGCTGGTGATCGTCTTTTCGGAAGCCTTGCGCAAAGGTCTTGGCACTTACCTTTCGGCGCTGCATGATTCTGAAACTCTCGCGGCTCTGTGCCTGACTCTCACGGTGGCGGCCATTGCCGTGCCGTTTAATGCCCTGGTGGGGGTGTGTGCGGCATGGAGTGTCACGAAGTTCAACTTCGCTGGAAAGACCCTTCTTCTGTCACTGATTGATTTGCCCTTTTCGGTTTCTCCAGTTATTTCTGGCCTTGTGTATGTGCTGCTTTTTGGCGCGCAGGGTTGGCTTGGGCCATGGGCAAAAGCCAATCATCTGGACATCATTTTTGCTTTGCCTGGCATTGTGCTTGCCACAACCTTTGTTACATTTCCTTTTGTGGCGCGCGAAGTTATCCCCCTCATGCAAGCGCAAGGAACAGATGAAGAAGCAGCCGGCCTGTCTTTGGGGGCGTCTGGGCTTTATACGTTCTGGCATGTGACACTGCCCAACATCAAATGGGCACTCCTTTACGGCGTGTTGCTGTGCAATGCCCGCGCCATGGGCGAATTTGGCGCCGTCTCGGTTGTCTCCGGGCATATCCGCGGACTGACCAATACCCTGCCTCTGCAGGTCGAGATTCTCTACAATGAATACAATTTCGCCGCGGCCTTTGCGGTGGCCACGCTTCTTGCAAGCCTTGCCCTTGTCACACTTATTCTCAAAACCATTCTGGAATGGCGCCATGCCGATCAGCTGGCTGCATCCCGAAAACAATGAGGTCTCCCATGTCTGTTGCTGTTCACATCCAAAACATTGCTAAGAATTTTCGCCAACAAAGTGTTTTGCATAATGTCTCGCTCACCGTTGAGGCGGGAGAACTGCTGGCTTTGCTCGGCCCCTCTGGTTCGGGCAAAACAACACTGTTGCGCACCATAGCAGGGCTTGAGTTTCAGGACGCCGGCCAAATTCTGTTTGGCGACATCGATGCGAACCAACTTTCGCTTCGCGAACGGCGCATCGGCTTTGTATTTCAAAATTACGCGTTATTTCGACACATGACCGTGGAAAACAACATCGCCTTCGGGCTACGGGCGCGGCCACGCAGCCAGCGGCCAAATGAAGTTGATATTCGGGCGCGGGTTTTCGACCTGCTCAAACTGGTACAGCTTGATGGATTGGAGAAACGCTACCCCACGCAGCTGTCTGGCGGCCAACGCCAGCGCGTGGCCTTGGCCCGTGCGCTTGCGATTGAACCTCGCGTGTTGCTTCTGGATGAGCCCTTTGGCGCATTAGACGCCAAGATCAGGAAAGAGTTGCGCCAGTGGCTGCGGGACCTGCACAAGCAAACCGGCCACACGACAATCTTCGTCACCCATGATCAGGATGAGGCCTTTGAATTGGCGGATCGTGTAGCCATTCTCAACCAAGGACGCATTGAGCAGATTGGAACGCCGCGCAGCGTGGCCGCGCGCCCGGCAAGTTCATTTGTGCAGGACTTTCTGAGCGATATGAATGTCGCAGCAAGCAATGTCAGAGATTTGCGCTCGCATAGCAAATTCATGGGGGCTGAGGGATAAAAGAAAACCCCGAGCTCGCGCCCGGGGTTTCGAATTTCGTAGCGTCGATGGAG